>JAFOIR010000215.1 GCA_017420625.1 Bacillota bacterium | reverse complement strand
GTAGGGAAGAGCCTTCATCTGATCGAGGTAAAGGACGGCGAGAGCCATACGATCATCGGTCATAATGTCACGTTCTTCGATATCGGATCCACGAAGGCCAAGCAGTTCGGTTTTTCTATGGATATGGGCAAGGGCGAAAAACTGACTTGTCTCGGAGATGAACCTTTTGCCGAGTGTGAACGCTCTTATGCCGAAAACAGCAAGTGGCTGCTTTCCGAGGCTTTCTGCCTCTATGGCCAGCGGGATATCTTCAAACCTTATGAGAAGCATCACTCAACGGTCCGGGAAGCCTGTGAACTGGCTGAGCAGCTGAAGGTTCCCAATCTGATCCTGTATCATACAGAAGACAGGAATATTCTGCAGCGCAAGAAGCTGTATACAGAAGAAGGAAAGCAGTTTTATCACGGCAATCTCTTCGTTCCGGACGATCTGGACGTACTGGAGCTGTAGTATATTATTCATGCCATTATTATGCCGAATGGAAACAAAGTGTTTTCATTCGGCATTTTTTATGGTATACCTAACATAAATACACAGTTTGAGGAGAAATCAACAATGCCTAGAAAAGAGGAATTATATACAAATAGGATCCAGCCGCGGTACGAATCATTGGCAGATGCGAATAGCAGGAGTCTGACCGCCCAGCAGATCAACAGTTTCGGAAATCTGAATGACAAGCTGTATATGGAACTGGGTTTGCAGATCCAGAATAATGGAAGACCGGAGGAGCTTGGCTGGGTGCCTCGCATATTTGTCATGGGTCGGGATGGAAATGGTCATGATAAGGTGAAGACGCTTCGGGAGGCTGATCAAGAATCATAGAATTGTGATAGAAAACCATAAGATAACCCCTTGACGTTTCAGATAAAAGAGAATATAATTCGCAGACTGTTTGAAATAAATGGAAATTTTGTTCTATATAGAGGAAGTAAGTAAGAAAATGAAAGTCTATATTTCTGAAGAAAGTAAACAGTCTCTGCATATGGCAGGGCTCAGCGGTCTTTATTGGTTTGTAGCCGCGATCGGCTGCTATCAGACAATCTTCCTGCAGAACATGGGATTTACCGCAACGAATATCGGTGTTCTGAATGCACTGTGTTCGGTGATCGGCATTGGCGCTATGTCGTTCTGGGGTATCTATGCTGACAGTAAAAACTCTGTACGTCGTACGGAAGTGCTGCTGCTGATCGGCTGCCTGGTATTCTATTCTTTGATGCCTTTCGTCCGGAATGTATTTGGAAACGCGATCTGGCCGTATTTCATTCTCTGCCCCATCTGCGTATTATTCCGCAATCCGGTAGGCACCTTCCATGAAAACCTGATCGTTCGCAACTGTAATGAACTTCGTCTGAATTATGGAAGGATCCGTTCGATCGGCTCTATTCTGTTTGCAGTCAGCGCAACATTTCTCGTCGTATTGATTCCGGTAGAGAACACTTTCTGGATCTACGGGCTCGGCCTGATTCCCGTTATTCTTCTGACGATGGTTTCGCGTGATCCTCAGGGAGGACCCATAAGAAAAAAGGGAGGCAAGGTTCCGCTCGGTGAGCTTTTCCAGAACCGGACTTATGTCATGTTCCTGATCTTTGCATTTCTGTTCTATATCGGTGTGAACTTTGAAGGCGCTTTTATCCCTTACTATATGAAGGAAGTAGGGATCGACACATCCAAGTTCAGTCTGCTGCTCGCGCTTCGTGCGATGTTTGAAGTTCCGTTTCTTCTGCTGATGGTCAAGCTTCGCCACAAATTCTCACTGCGGTCGCTGATCCTGATCTCCCCCATCCTGATGGCGATCGAATGCCTTGGATTTGGGCTGATCGTTCGTTCCTGGACGGGCATGCTCTTCTTCGCCAGCTTTTTTGGACTTGGCAACGGTATGTTCATCGGAACTTCTCTCAACTATGTATATGAGATCTCTCCGGATGATGCCAAAGCATCGGCACAGGCATTCTTCGCATCGACTTCACAGATTGCTGCGATCCTGGGCAATCTTACCGGAGGCTGGATCCTGGATATGGTCGGCGGACGCCGGTTCTATCTGGTCGCTGCAGCCCTTTATCTGATCAGCATCGTGATGTTTGTTCTGAGCGGACGCGTCAAAGCGAAATCAGATGCACAGATCAAGCAGAAAGCAAAAGCCATCTCACGGATCAAACTGTTGGCAAAGCCAGTCCATTGATCATTTGAAGCCCTCGCATCTTGCGAGGGCTACATTTATGCCTATCTTATGCCGTTTGACTCACTTGTATTGCCTGTGTTTTGTCCTTGTGCTACAATGCAGACATAACAAAAATTCAATCTACCCCGAAAGCGGAGGAAACCATACAATGAGTGAAGAAAAGAAGAAGCGCAGAGACGATAACAAAAAGAAAGATAAGAAGAAAAAGAAGAGCGGCAAAGAACTTCTTGCAGAAGAAGAAGAAGAGAAGAAGAGAAAAGAAGAAGAGGAAAAAAAGAAAAAGGAAAAAGAAGAAGATCTGGATCCTATGACTGTCCGCGGACGGATGAACCTCATCTACCTGGCCCATGTCCAGCGCCGCCGCGAAATGTATCTGGCAAGAATGGAAATGAAATCGCTTGATAATGTCATTTCAACACTGAACATGACCGGCAAAGCGATGGCTGAATATCTGTTTCTGACGAATTATGCCATGAAACCGGACGGCACTTTCAGTGAGAAGCGGCTGGATGGACCGGTTCCGACAGACCTTCTGGAGCAGAAGAACGGTGACCGGGAAAAGATCGAGGACTGGCTAGTTGGCAAACAAGGTTCGGACGAATTCACGGAGTACATGGATGATATGGCAGAAATGGCCCCGGCAGCTTTTGTGAGTAAAATGGCTGGTGAATATGCGAAGCATATGAAAGCAGAAAGGCAGATGAAAGATCCGGATGCCGTACAGGTCGCCCCGGCCGGATTTCATGCCCCGGGTGCAAGTCCTGTATCCATCATGCCGGGTATTCTGCAGGATGAGCCAGCAGCACCGGTACTTAAACCCATGCAGGATGGAGAAGAGAACAGATAAGAAAAAAAGCTGTTGCCTAAAAGCAACAGCTTTTGTAGTTTGCACTGACGTTTGTGTTTGTGATCATCTTCTGCCATAGGCAAGTTCCATCATATAAGTCAGAGCCCTGGCTTCTTCTATGCCACAGCCGGGTGCTGGTTTACCTGAAAGAAACTGCTCCAGCGGAGAAGGAAGAGCCTCCGGAAGCGGGATAGAAACCACCTCGCCATTCGTGGCTTCGGTACATTTCGTCACTTCTCCGATCCCCTTGCCGTTTTTCCTTACCCAGCCTTTTTCCCCATAGACCTCAAAGATGGGAGGGGCATAGCTGGTAACAAATCCGGTTTCATTCACTGCGATCGCACCGCCTTCAAACTGCATAGCGGTAATGGCGTTTACTTCGACACCATCTGTGTTTTTCGCATTGGCAGCGGGATTCGTGCAGGCTTCGGAAAACTGAGCGACGGCGCTATACGGCAAACCCAACAGATGATGGATCAGATACATGCCATGAGCACCCAGATCGATCATGGCACCGCCGCCGCACTGCTCTTTGTTATAGAAGTGAAGCGGAAGCCAGTCACGGCTGCTTCCGTTGTGGCAGTTCCGGAAACGGACATAGTTGATTTTTCCCAGTTCTCCGCTTTGTGCAATCTCGATCACGGCACGATTGTCCTGGAAGAACAGCTGCGGATAGGAAATCGTAAACGTGGTTTCATTTTCTTTGAATGCTTTGGCAATCTCCAGGCATTCTTCGGAAGAAAGCGCCAGTACTTTTTCCGTAAAGATCTTTTTTCCGGCTCTGGCTGCCCGGATGATGACATCCGTATGTTCATTGGTAGGAGAACAAACGATCACACCTTCGGCATCGGAACGGAGCAGGTCGCTTAGACTGCTGAACCGCTTGACCGGACATTCCTTTTGAAAATCTGCTGCCAAAGCATCATCCGGCTCATAAAAACCGATCACTTCCCCCTGTTCCATTGCTGTTTTGCAGTAACCTGCTGCATGGACGTGCCATACGCCCAGAACCGCAATTTTCATCACCAATCCTCCTGCAATTTCCGTTTTTTCCATTATACAGCGAATAACTAAAAAGGAAAATCCTTGATGATCACTTTTTTTGTGCTGTCTTTTGTGTTAAGATTCGTATCAGAAAATCTCTTGAGAATACAAGGAGATCAAGATGATGAAAATCTATATTGCCAGTTGTGTTTTCACTTCTCAGTTTCCTGAGCTGAGCCTTCGGATTCAGAATTATGTCAGGGAACACTTCGATTTAAAGATTGTCAGATGCTGTGTTCCCCGGTATAAGATCCAGGAATTTGAAGAAAAGATGCCGGAGGGCCAATATCGGATGATCTGGCAGGAACTCCCGGATTCAGAAGCTTTTTCTG
>JAFOIR010000214.1 GCA_017420625.1 Bacillota bacterium | reverse complement strand
TAGTCAGATCATTTCAAACGTCCCGGCATCCATCGTCCTATATCCATTCTCGGTTAATTTTGCAGGTTTGATCTATGGAGCGGATACAGCCGGTCTTTGCTCATTGATCGGGTCTCTGGCATCGGTCATCAATTATCGGATCTATGTTCGGGAATACCCTGGACAGGGAGGAAGGTTTATCAAAGTCTTTACCTTGGTCAGCTGGGCTTTCTTTGTCATTGTTGTCATTCCGGGATGGCTGCTTTCACATTGGCCATTCTTCTAAATCAAAATAACATCTCTCGACTCTGAATTATAAAATACATCTTGACAGCCTTAAATATATTTGATAAAATATAATTGCATCAAATGAAGAAAGGAGGGGGCTATGTTGGAATATGATTATCATGAAGCGATGAAACTGGCAAATCAGCTTTGTTTTCCGCTTTATGCCGCATCCAGAAATGTGATCAATCTCTATACACCCTGGTTGAAACCTTTGGGACTGACGTATACACAATACATTGTATTTCTGGTTCTTTGGGAGAAAGACGGTATTACGGTCGGTGATCTTTGTGAGAAATTAATGCTGGATAACGGAACATTATCTCCCTTGATTAAAAAGATGCAGCAGGCCGGATATGTTGAAAAGAAGAGAAGTAAGGAAGACGAACGTGTAGTCGTCATCACACTGACTGAGAAGGGAAAAGCCCTGCAGGAAAAAGCGAAGGACATTCCCGGAAAGGTAGCGGGCTGTATTGAACTGCCGATCGAAAAAGTACAGAAACTCTACACGCTTCTCAATGAGCTGCTGGAGAACCAGCGGCAAAAAGAAACCAAACAACGGAAGGAGAAACGAGATGAAAACAGTTTATGATTTCACAGTCAAAGACAGAAAAGGAAACGATGTTTCTTTATCAGAATATCAGGGAAAAGTCCTGCTGATCGTTAATACGGCGACCGGATGTGGTTTTACACCGCATTATGAGCCCCTGGAAGAGATGTATAAAGAACTGAAAGATCAGGGTTTTGAGATCCTTGACTTCCCGTGCAACCAGTTTGCCAATCAGGCACCCGGTAATGATGATGAGATCCATGAATTCTGCACGATCAAATTCGGAACAGAGTTTCCGCAGTTTAAGAAGATCGATGTCAATGGTGAAAATGCAGATCCCTTATTTGCTTTCCTTGCCACCGAAAAACCGTTTGAAGGTTTCGGAAAAGGACTTAAGTCTGCTGCGCTCAAGAAATTCTCTGATATGAACAACAAGACCTATGGCGACAAAGCCTATATCAAATGGAATTTCACCAAATTCCTGGTTGACCGGGAAGGAAAAGTCATTGCTCGTTTCGAGCCCACAAAAGACATGAAGGAAGTCAAAGAAGCTGTCGTAGCTGCACTGTAATTCATCAATTTTCAAGAAGGATAGGAGAAATCAATATGATTTACGATTATACGATCCGTACTGGAAAAGGCGCAGAACTGAACCTGGCTGATTATAAAGGCAAAGTCATCATGGTGGTCAACACCGCGACTGGCTGTGGATTTACCCCGCAATATGCCCCGATCGAGCAGATGTACAAGGACTATCATGATCAGGGTCTGGAGATCCTGGATATTCCATGCAACCAGTTTGGCGGACAGGCACCCGGCAGTGATGATGAGATCCATGAGTTCTGTACCATGCATTTCAATACCACTTTCCCTCAGATGAAAAAATCGGATGTGAACGGTGAGAATGAACTGCCTCTGTATACCTATCTGAAATCGCAGAAAGGCTTTGAAGGATTTGGTCCGCATCCCTATAAGGAACTGCTGGAGAAAATGTTCTCCCAGGCGGATCCGGACTGGGACAAAAAGCCGGATATCAAATGGAACTTTACCAAGTTCATCATCGACCGTGATGGACAGGTCGTTGCTCGTTTCGAGCCCACCGCCGATATGGCAGAAGTTGAAGCCTGTGTAAAAAGTCTGCTGTGAGGCAAAGAGGTCATGAATGAGAATGCTGTAAAGAATGTAGGTGAAGGGAAAGAAATTACCCGGGAAAAAACCATCATCAAGACCAGTATCATCGGTATCATCGCCAATGTGTTCCTGGCTGGCTTCAAGGCAGTGATCGGTCTCATGACGCATTCGATCGCCATCGTGCTGGATGCAGTCAATAATATCTCTGATGCAGGTAGTTCCCTGATCACGATTGTCGGAACGAAACTGGCCGGAAGAGAACCGGATAAGAAACATCCCTTCGGATATGGGCGGATCGAATATCTGAGCGCAATGATCATCTCTGTGATCGTATTATATGCCGGTATTACATCCTTTGTGGAATCCGTCAAACAGATCATCCATCCGGAAACACCTGAGTATACGATCCCGTCTCTCATCATCGTGGGTGTTGCTGTGATCGTCAAAGTAGTGCTCGGACGCTATGTCAAGAGCGTAGGGGTCAAAGTTAATTCGGATTCTCTCATCAATTCCGGAGAGGATGCCACCCTGGATTCTATCATTTCCGCATCTACGATTGTAGCAGCTGTTGTTTTTCTTCTTTTCCATGTTTCGCTGGAAGCATGGCTTGGTGCGATCATCTCAGTCATTATCATCAAGTCTGGTATTGAGATGCTTCGAGAGACGATCTCGCAGATTCTCGGTGAGCGAAACGATGCAGAACTGGCCAAAGAAATCAAGCATACGGTTACCAGTTTCCCGGATGTTTATGGAGCTTACGACCTGGTACTGAACAACTACGGCCCGGATACCTGGAACGGCTCGATCCATATCGAAGTGCCGGATACCTATTCAGCGGATCAACTGGACCAGCTGATCCGTGAGATCACTGTAGAAGTCCTAAAACAGCATCATGTACTTCTGACAGCGATCGGAATCTACTCGATGAACACCAGGGATGAAGAAATTATCAGGACGCAGCAGAAGGTGAAGGAGATCGTTTTTTCACATGAATATGTCACACAGCTACATGGCTTCTATCTGCCGAAGGAACAGAATATGATGCGCTTTGATATCGTCATCAGTTTTAATGCAAAAGACCGAAGAGCTGTGTACAGGGAAGTTGTGGAAGACGTTCAGAAAGCATTCCCGCAGTATCAGCTGCAGGTAGCGATGGACACGGATTTTGCTGAAGAGTAAAATAGAATTATAGTCAAGAAGACCCGGAGTTTTTCCGGGTTTTCTTTGTTTTCTCTTGTTAGCCTGCCACTGACAAGATATAATAAGGCTGATATTGTTTTTTTGTAGGCTGCAGGAGATCATGTACTATGGAACGATTCTATTTTGAAAAGCCTTCCTTGAAGAGAAAAGAAGAGATCATTGCCTTTCTTCAGGAGTTTGAAAAGGCCGGATCCGAGATCAATGGATCTGGTTCTCTGGACCGGGTTTTACATGGATTTCCATTTGAAGAGGCGCTTGATCGTTGTCTCAGTATGGAGAATAAAGCCTTTGCTGAAAATATAGGCCGCTGTCCAGGAAAGACTTTTCTTCTAATCAGAGAAAATGATGACAAAATTATCGGGACGATCAATGTTCGATGGGATCTGAATGAAGAAATGCTTAAGTTCGGTGGTCATATCGGCTATGGGATCCGACCTTCAGAGAGAAGAAAAGGGTATAATAAGATCAACTTGTATCTGGGTCTGAAGGAAGCGAAAAAGCTGGGACTTACAAAAGTAATGCTGGGATGCGGCGTTCTCAATGCCGGATCCAACGGAACGATTCTCGCATTGGGCGGCAAGCTGGACAGATGTGAGCTAGATCCGGAAGACGGAAGGATGACCAATGTATATTGGATCGATGTGGACGATTCTCTGAAAGAGAATCATGCACTTTATGAGGAAAAGGTAATCAGCAATGAATGAAAAGAAAAATGAACGGTATCTGCTTTCGGCTGTTTTCCTTTTCTGGTTTTCGGTCTATACCTATCCTTCCTTTCTTACCACCTATGTGACCGATACTTTAGGAGCCGCCAAAGTACTGGCCGGAACGATCGTTGGAAGTTACGGACTGACTCAGATGATTCTGAGAATTCCGCTTGGGATCATGTCGGATGTACTGAAAAAACGAAAACTGTTTGTGATGATCGGATTTGTCCTGTCGATCATCTCGTCAGCCGGTTTATCGATCATCGCATTTTTAGCAGGGCGGGAGAGTGTTCCCGAAGGACTGGCATACGGCGTTCTGATCTTCAGAGGGATCTCTGGCATGATGGCTGCAACGTGGGTCAACTTTTCTGTACTCTATGCTTCCAGTTATGAAGGAGATCAGGTCACCAAAGCCATGAGCCGGATCATCGTTCCGCAATGCGGGTCTCAGATCATTGCCATGCTGCTGGGTGCATGGCTGGCCGGAAACCTGGGAGAGATCTGGGCATTTCTGCTCGCGACAGCTGCTGGTATCCTGGGTCTTCTTGTCATGATTAAGGTCAAGGAACAGGCACCGGAAGGCGAACCGATGACGATCAAAGGTTTTCTGGAAGTTGCGAAAAACAGACAATTGATTACCGGAACAGCACTGGCAGCGATTTATCAGCTGGTCGTCTGGGCTACGGTACAGGGATTCGTTCAGAACTGGGCAAAAGAGGTGATCGGATTTACAACAGCCAGTCTAGGTCTTTTATCAGTGGCCAATCTACTGCCCAGTACGATCTTTTCTCATTTTTCCGGCACCGTTCTGGCGCCAAAACTTGGACGAAGAGCCGTACTCACTGCAGGGTTTCTGGCGATTGCCGGCGCCTGTTTCCTCTATCCTAAAACACAAAGTGTTTTTTTCTTGCTGATGGTCCAGGCCTTACTTGGAGCCGGAGTCGGACTTATTATGCCTTTGACTATGGCCAGTGCGATCGAAACGGTTCCAAATGAAAAACGCGGTGCAGCGATGGGGATCTATCAGGCTCTGTATGGCGTTGGCATGTTTATTGGACCTGTCCTCGGTGGATTCATCATCGAAAAGTTCGGTGGAGAGGGTTCCAGCCTGGTTCCTGTACAGGGATATGTGGCAAATTTCTATGCAGCTATGATCATCGCCCTGATCGGCGCAGTTTTTCCTTTCATCCTTTCCAGAAAGAGGGCATAGAGTGGTATGAGATTGTTTATTGCAGTAAAACTTAGCAAAGAAGTCCAGGAAGCAGCCGTCGAAATACAGGATCAGTTCCAAAAACTATATGCAGACGGCCGGTTTTCGCCGCAGGAAAATCTCCATCTGACACTTGCTTTTATCGGAGAATATCCAGATCCGGACGAGATTCTGGAAATCCTGGAACCACTTGAATTTGCTCCGTTCCTGATCACCATGGACAAGGTCGGATGCTTTGATGATCTGTGGTGGACAGGATTTGCAAAGAGCAAAGAGTTGGAAAATCTGGCAGGGCAGGTCCGGCATCTTCTTTCGGATGCGGACATTCCCTATGACAAAAAGAAATTCAGACCGCATGTGACACTTCTTCGTAATGCCAGATATTATTCCGGTAAACCACCTTATCTGGAAATCAGGCCAGTTTCTATGATGGTTGATCATTTTTGTCTGATGCGCTCCACCAGAGGAAAGCATGGCATGATCTATACCGAATTGGGATCGGTTGCTGCCAGTCAATCGAAGTAAAAAAACTGATAGGAGGATATCATGAATAAGGAATTTTTGTTTGATCTGTTATCGACTGGATCTGTTTCCGGAAATGAAACGCAGCTGGAGAAGAAGATCTATGACTATATGCAGGATAAGGCAGATCAGGTGACGGTCGATGAACTGGGCAACGTAACGGCTGCCATTCATCCATCGGCCTCTTTTAAAGTGCTGCTTGCGGGGCATGCGGATGAGATCGGTCTGATGGTCACAGCAGTTGGCAGCGACGGTACCCTGATGGTGACAAAGATCGGCGGAATTTATACAAACACCTATCCTGGCCACAAGGTGCGGATCTACACAAAAAATGGAATCATCTACGGTGCGGTAGCCAATTCCAGAGAGATCTCCAATAATAAAGACCTGAAAGATCGGGATCTTAGGATCGATATCGGAGCAAAGGATAAAGAAGATGCACTGAAATATGTAGAGCTGGGTGATACTGTCACTTTCGATACGGATGTTCGGGAAATGCTGAATGACTGTATCACCGGACGGGCACTGGATGATAGGATCGGAGCCTATATCGTCATGGAAGCTTTGGCGAAGGCGAAAGAAAAGGGTGCTTTGGTAGGCTGTTATGCTGTCACGACGACCGGTGAGGAAACAACCGGTAATGGAGCCTATTTCACGGCATCCCGTGTAAGACCGAATATTGCAATCGCTGTTGATGTGACCTATACCTCGGACAACTGTGGTATCAGCGAAGCGATTACCGGTGATGTGGCAATCGGCAAAGGTCCGGTCATCTGCAATAATCCATCCATTCACAAAAAACTGAATGCCCAGTTGCGTGAGTGTGCGAAAAAGCTGAATATGTCGATTCAGACGGAAGCCGCCAACGGACATACCGGAACCGACGGAGATACCATGCATTTTACTGGAATCGGGGTACCGTTTGCTTTGGTTTCGATTCCTCTTCGGTATATGCATAATCCGGATGAGGTGGGCTCACTCAAAGACATCCAGGACTGCATCGATCTTCTGGCCGAATTTCTCGTCAGCTGCAGCCCGGATATGAATCTGAAACCATTCTGAGAGATATCATGGAATAC
>JAFOIR010000213.1 GCA_017420625.1 Bacillota bacterium | reverse complement strand
GTTCTTGAGGTTTTATAATTATACGCTTTCTTTGGAAAAAAAGCAAGGGGTGTTTTCTGTCATGTTATCGCTGACTGAGAAGTTCCACCAGGCGTTCCAGTTCTTCCTCTGAATAGTACTCGATTTCGATCTTGCTTTTCTTTGGTCCGCGAACGATCGAGACTTTTGTCCCAAGCGCATTCTGCAGTGTCCGGGTAATATCTTTGTAGACGATTTCTTCTGCCGGATTCAACGGTTCCACAAGCGCGATCTGCTTCGGTTTTTCCTGAACGAGGGCTTCCAGTTTGCGAACGCTCATTCCTTCCTTTACAGCTTTTCGGGCTAGTGCGATCTGCCGCTCCTTATTGCGGACAGAGAGCAGTGCCTTGGCATGTCCTGCACTTAAGTCCTTACTGACCAGATAGGAAAGGACTTCATCATCCAGTCCAAGCAGACGAAGAGAATTGGTGATCGTTGTTCGGTTCTTTCCGACTCTCTTTGCAATCTCTTCCTGTTTAAGAGAATACTCTTCCACCAATCTCCGGTAGGCTTTCGCTTCTTCCACCGGATTCAGGTTTTCACGCTGGATATTCTCGATCAGTGAGATCTCCAGCATTTCTTCCGGTGCATATTCCTTGACGAGCGCAGGTATTTCCATAATCCCAGCCTTTTTGGCCGCGCGCCAGCGCCGTTCACCGGCAATGATCTGATAACGATCTTCATCTTTTTTCTGAACGATCAGAGGTTGAAGAATGCCATGTGCCTTGATCGAGTCTGCCAGTTCCTCCAGTGCTTCGTCGTCGAAGTTCTTCCGCGGCTGTGCACTGTCCGGATCGATCTTGCGGATGTCCAGAAGAACAACGGCTGCCTGAACAGGATTTTCTGCTTTTTTCTCGTTTTCTTCAGAAGCTATCTCTACATCAGCTCCGATCAGAGCATTGAGCCCTCTTCCCAGCCCACGTTTCTTTCCTGTCTTTTTGTTGTCCGTGTTTTTCTCGCTCATCGGTGGCTTCCTTTCTTCTTCAGACGCTTCAGAACTTCATCGGCCAGATCCTGATAGGCTTCCGCCCCTTTGGATTTGCGGTCATAATAGATGACCGGCATTCCAAAACTCGGTGCCTCTGCCAGACGAACATTTCTCGGGATCTTCGTTTGATAGACTTTCGTCGGCATAAAGGCGCTGATCTCGTCCACAACCTGTGTACAAAGATTCGCCCGACTGTCGAACATGGTGAATACGATTCCTTCGATCTCGATCTTCGGATTGAGGCGCTTCTTCACCAGGTTGATGGTATTGAGAAGCTGCGTCAGTCCTTCCATCGCATAGAATTCACATTGGATCGGAACAAGGATCGAGTCTGCAGCGCGAAATGCATTGATCGTCAAAACGTTCAGAGAAGGGGGGCAGTCAATCAATATGATATCATACTCGTCCCTTATCTTTTTCAGCTGATTCTCCAGCAGCATTTCTCTCTGACTGACACCGACCAGTTCAACTTCAGCTCCGGCAAGATCAATACTGGAAGGAATCAGATCCAGACGAAACTTTTCAAGATTCCTGATGCAATCTTTTACCTGAACGTCACCAAGCAGCATTTCATAGCTGGTTTCCAGCAGTTTCTCCTTATCGACACCCAGACCGCTGGTCGTGTTTCCCTGAGGATCCACATCAACGATCAATACTTTCTTTGCCTTGTCCGCCAGACAGGCGCCAAGGTTGACCGCTGTTGTCGTCTTTCCGACGCCGCCCTTCTGGTTGGCTATGGCAATGATCTTTCCCATATCTCTATCCTTCTGTCAGTTCCTGAGGAGATGTTCCACGTGGAACATTTTTCTCTTCCGTGACTTCATCTTTGTCTTTTTTGCTCTTTTTTTCTTTTTTCTCTTTATGTGCTTTTTTCTTTTCTTTCTTTTCCGTCTTATCAGAATGTTCCACGTGGAACATTTTTGAAGGTTGGATCTCCGGAAGTCTGGCTTTTTCTTTCCGGGCAAAATGCGCCTGCCTTTCAACCGGATTATAGAAAACTCTTAATGCCTGAGGAAGGATCGTTACCTCCAGCGGAAGATCCGGCCCCCATTCCCCATCGATCTGTGTCTGAACGGGGATCTCTGATTCCAGTACGCGAATATCAAAGTGATCTGAGCTCAGTCTGAGAACTCCCTTTTCCACTTCGCCGATTCCGTCTTCGGCACAGACCACCCCTTTGCGGATGATCGTCTGTCCGATCGGGTAGTCCTTCTCCAGATATTTGGCCTCACCGCCGAGCTGATTGCCCTTTGTTGCAATCAAGGTAAACTTTCCAGTCGAAAGGTGACCGTTCTTTCGGATCGCTTCATTGGCCAGGATAAAGCAGGCAAAGACACCCGTATATCTTTTTCCGTCTGCCTCGATCTGAAGCTTCATGGGTTTCAGTTTTTTAAACGAGATCGCACCTTTCATGTAGCCTGCCATTTTTCCAAAAGCATTGCGTACATCGTTGGAGACAGCCGTGACGCTGGAAAAAGTACCAGCACTGCAGCAATCGACAAAGTACCTATCTCCGGCTTTGCCGACATCCACTCGGGTTTCTTCCATGGCGAAAAGAGCTTTCAGATTTTCTTCCAGCTCCCCCTCGAATCCCAGACATCTCGCATATTCATTTTCAGTCCCTGCCGGTACGATCCCAAGCGGAAGGTCAATCTTTTGTTCCAGCATGGCTGCGACCACTTCATTCACCGTTCCTGTTCCGCCGGCCACCATGATCGCTTCTGTCTGACCCATCTGCTTCTGCTGGATGTACTCCGCCATATCACCGGGCACGCGGCTGCGGAAGACGCGGACTTCATACCCTTTTTCCGAAAAGATCTCGATAAAGCGATCCAACGAAAACCGGAAAGTCGTATCTCCGGCTTTCGGATTGTAGATCAGCAGAATATTTTTCATGACTTACATCTTCTCCGGTGCGCCGACGCCGATCAGATACAGACCCTGTTTCAGAACGCGGGTCGTTACCTCTGTCAGATACAAACGTGCCTTACGGACTTCGTCTTCCTCCGTCAGAATTGCATTCTCGTGATAGAAACGATTATATGCCGTTGCAACGGCTACCGTAAAACGAGTAATAATATAGGGTTCCCACTTAGCTTTGGCTTCTGCTACTTTTTCAGGGAAGCTCTCCAGGATTTTGATGAGTTCCTGGGAATATTCATCTGTCAAAACGTCGGTTTGAACCTTGTCCAGAGATTCTTTCTTCCAGCCAAGCTGTGCTTCTGCCTTGCGAAGAACGCTCCGGGCTCTTGCATAGGTATACTGTACATAGGGGCCGGTTTCTCCGTCAAAGTTCAGCACTTCGTCAAACTTGAAGGTAACCTCTTTGATCCGATTATTAAACAGGTCGTGGAAGACGACGGCTCCGACACCGACTTCCTTCGCCACCTCATCCATATTTTCCAGATCCGGGTTTTTCTCTTCCATGATCGCTTTGGTCTTGGCGATCGCTTCCTTCAGAAGATCTTCCAGCCAAATCACATTGCCGCCTCTGGTGGAAAGCTTGCCTTCTTCCAGGCTGATCAGACCATAGGGTATATGAATCAGATCCTTTGCCCAGGGCATCCCCATCTTTTCAATGACCTTGAACCACTGTGCAAAGTGCAGTTTCTGTTCCAGACCGGTGATATACAGGCACTTGTCAAAGTCATAGGTTTCTTTCCGGTACATAACGGCTGCCAGGTCACGGGTCGCATATAGAGTACTGCCGTCTTTCTTCAGGATCAGGCAGGGGGGCATATCCTCTTCAGACAGATCCACGATCTTCGCCCCTTCGCTGTCTTTCAAAAGGCCTTTTTCTTCCAGAATCCGGATCGGTTTATCCGTCTTATCCCAGAAATAGCCTTCACCTTTATAGGAATCAAACTTTACATCCAGCAGTTCATAGACGCGGGAAACATCTTTCAGACTGATATCCACGAACCGGCGCCAGAGTGCAAGAGCTTCTTCATCGCCATGTTCCATGGAGGTAAATGCTGCCCGGGCTTCATCATTCAGTGCAGGATCTTTTTCTGCTTCTTCGTGGAAGCGGACATAAAGCTGAACCAGGTACCGGATTCCATCCTGCTGCACCTTTTCCTCTTCACCCCATTTACGGAAAGCCACCAGCATCTTGCCGAACTGTGTTCCCCAGTCGCCCAGATAGTTGATGCTGACGGTCTTATATCCCATAAACCGAAGGATTCGCGAAAGAGAGTTTCCGATGACCGTCGTGCGCAGATGTCCAATATGGAAGGGCTTGGCAACATTGATCGAAGAATAGTCCAGTACAACGGTTTTTCCGTTCCCTTCTTCACTCGATCCGAAAGTACCACTCTCATCTGCACTTTCGATCTCTCCCAGTACGTAGGAAGCGAACCATTTCTTGTTGATAAACAGGTTCACATACGGTCCGACAGCCTGTGCCTTCTCAAAGACATCATCCGCCTCCAGCTGAGCTGCGAGCTCTGAAGCGATCAAAGCCGGAGCCTTTCTCAGCTGCTTGGCCAGACGAAAACATGGGAAGGCCAGATCGCCCAGTTTGCGGTCTTTCGGTACTTCCATTGCACTTTCAATGATTGCCGGCTCAATCTGCGGCCAGCGTTTCTTCAATTCTTCAACAATATAAGCCTGACTGTTCATACATCTCACCTTATTACTTATTTCTACTTCAGAAGTTTTGCTTCGCAAAACTCCGGTTGGGGGCTCAGAAAAGTCAATCCTTATATGTATCATGCCCCCAACGTTCCACGTGGAACATTTTATAGTGGATCGTTTTTGATTTTACTTTGTTTACGGGGATATTGCAAGGAGGTTTCTGCTGTTTTCTCAAATACGGCCAGCAGATGTTCATTGTCCATGGATATTTCCTGATGGATCATCACCATCTCCATGTGCAGCGTATGCATGGCTCCCTGCGCCTGTGCGAGCTCTTCCATCAGGGAAGGTCCTTTATAAGCCAGGAACATTCCTCCGGGGCAGATGAATCCGCTGCAGTATTCCAGAAGAGCCGGAAGGGAAGCGACGGCACGGGAGCAGGCTGCATCATATACTTCCCGGTACGTTTCTTCATGGGCCAGATCTTCCGCCCGTCCATGAACACAGATAACATCGGTCAGCTCCAACTCCTTTACGACCTCTTCCAGAAAACCGATTCTTTTCTGAAGAGCATCCAGGAGCGTTAATCTGATCCAGGGACAGACGATCTTCAGCGGGATGCCCGGGAATCCGGCGCCGGTACCGACATCAATCAGGCTGACCGGCATCTCATCTTCCGGGTCTCTTATTTCTTCCAGGAAGGAGAATCCGCTGATACTGTCCAGAAAATGCTTCTGTACGATCTCGATCGGATCTGTGATCGTGGTCAGATTCATCTTCTCGTTCCATTCCACTAACAGCGCCGCATAGGCTTCAAACTGTGCGAGCTGTTTTTCAGAAAGAGAAATGCCCATTTCTTCGGCACCTTCCCGCAAAACTTTCACACAGTCCTTTTCTTTCCATTCAGCCCATTCCTTCATTATATATGGACCTCCTCCTTATGATTCCGGTATATTGGCGTTCATCACTTTGACGATCTTCAGGATCTCGATGTCGCCGTCGACAAGAAGTTCATGGATCTTTTCCCGTCCGTCCGCATTCGGACCGTTTTCCCAATACAGTTCAGCCAGATGCAGATTTTCCTCTTCCGAAGCCGTTCCGTCAAAACATTTGTAAGCATCGCCTTCATAACAGTGCCCGCTTACCCGGATTTTTGCGATTCCATAGGTCGGCCGGCCCAGACTGGCAAAATAGTCTGCCCATTGCTCGGCTTCTTTCTGCGACCGGGATACATACAGACAGGCCATCCGGGAGGGATACTGGGGATACTTTTCTTTTCTGACTTTCTCCAGTGCAAGTTCCCGAAGCGCTACCTTGACGGTATGAGAGAAGTCTTTCCCTTCCCAGTTTTCCGGATGCGCATAGATATCCTTCACCGTTTCCATCTCTGCATGAACTCTTTGATAAACCCCATTCGGATGCTGTTCATCCAGCCTGATGATTTCTCCTTCTTTCTTGGGAAGATCGGAGATCACGTGATAATAATCCGCGTCTTCTGTAGACACAAGACCAAACACCCTTTCCGCCAGGGCGAGTGTTTCTTCAATGGTCCGGTTCTCATCCCGAAGGATAACAGGAAAACCGGCATGAAGGAATTGATCATACCGCTCCTCCGAATTGATCCGCTTCAGGCACTCCCGGAAGTTCTCCAGTGCCTTCTTTGGTTCAGGCTCTTCCAGCATCAGCTGATACAGAAACTGTTTTTCTCTGTCTGGTCGTTCGAAGAACCGCCGAACGGAAATCTCAGGATCTGCCAACATAATCAACACATGTTGATTATCTGAGATCTTCCGAAGGGTCTCCAACGAGACATTCGTATCCACAAAGACTTTTTTACCCTGTTTGCTGAGGTCTTCCAGGATCTGAAGTTCCAGGATCTCGCATTCCTTTGATGTTTCATCGATCCACGCTTCATATTCATCCGGACTTCTCCGGATAAAGTCGTGCCAGTCCTGAAGATCCCTGGTATAACAGAGTCCGGGAAACTTATCGGGATCCAATCCGTCCATCAGCTGTTCATGATAGTTTTCCGTGCAGGCGATCCCGTCGTATTTTTCCGCCAGGCATTTGACCATAGTCGATTTTCCTGCATAGGCCGTCCCGTTGATAAAGTATACGTTATTCCAATTCATGCGCCATAGGTTCCCATGGCCAGCTCCATCAGATGGATGCCGTTCACGCCAACCGTTCGGATACATAACGTACAACGATTGCAGTAGGTGATCACATTGTCGCAGGGGTATTTTTCCGCCTGTTCCTCAAACAGCTTTTTCTGTACTTCCTCCGGTGCCAGAACCAGCGGTTTGTCCTTATACTGTTCCATCAGCAGGATGTTCTCCGGCTTATGCGGTTCAAAGTGGATGTTTCCGCAGTATACGGCTTTTTCTCGGTTTTCTTCCATCTCGATCACCCTGACCTTCATTTTGGCCAGTGCCGTCCGGACCGTCTCATGGATCTCCGGATGGTTTCTGTCCCGCCAGCAATCCTGCACGGTCGCAGTAAGGCCGCTGTAATCCGGCCATGGAAAATCCTTGTCATCCACAAGATATTCAAACAGATTTTTCAGCTGATATTTGCCGGGTACCCGGTTTTCCAGCGTTTCACGGCAGGCCTGACAGAAATACAAGCCGGTCAATCCTTCTTCATAGGCAAGTTTATCCACACGGCAGCATCCTGCTACCTGCATTTTCTCCGCCAGATAGCTTCGGATCGCTTTGGCCGCAGTCGGTGCCATTTTGGTGAAGTTGCAGCTTGGGAAATAGATTTCACTCATTTGTTTATTCTCCTGTCGGGATCGACGCATTCAGACTCTTGTTGCGGTAATTCAGATTCGTTCGGGCCGGATAGCCCATCTTTTCCCAGAAGGCATTCGCCGGATCATTGTCAACAAAGACCAGACAGAAGATCTTCTGGATTCCTTCCCCTTTCAGGGCATCTTCCGCTTTTCTTACCAGCGTCCTGGCGATGCCCTTTTTCTGGAAAGCCGGATTCACGCACAGGTGATGAATGATTCCGCGTCTTCCGTCATGTCCGGAAAGGATCGCTCCGACCAGCTTTCCATCCACAAATGCACCGAAACAGGTATGCGGGTTTCTATTCATATAGGAAGTGATGCCCTCACGGGTATCATCCACCGGATTGAGTGCCCGCTTTGTCTGCGGGACTTCATTCCAGAGAGCAAAAAGCTCATCATAATCATCTTCATTCAGGATTCTGTATTCGATATCCATCGTCTGATTCCCTTCACCGGTTCGAATATCGTACCGGTTGATCGTCAATCCGGATTCCTCTCCATACAGAGAGTCCAGATAGACTCCTCCGCATGCAAGGATCGTTTTTCTACTGCCGACGTTGATATCCCGGCAGATGATCCGTACCGGATCGATCTTAAGATCTCTTGCTTTCTCCAGAGCAAGGCGCAGCCCTATTTTGGCATAGCCTTTTCTGCGTTCGCTCGGACGTACCGAATAGCCGATGTGTGAAGCAAACTCCGGGTCATCGTCATCGTATTCCAGTTTATGCCGCAGGCAGACAAAGCCTACGATTTTCTGATCGTCCTTCCGAACAGACATGTACCAGGAGATCTTTCCTTCCATCTCTTTGGTAAACCGGATCCAGTCCTGGATGGACTCGTACTCTTCCAGAAGATCCATTCCGGAAATACTGTCCGGCTTGGCGTTCACCTGCATGCGGTCCGCCGGAAATTCCGCCTTGTATTCTTCGATCTGGTGCAGCCATTCTTCTGAAACTGGAATCAGCTCAAGCTCACTCATCTTTTCCTTTCTCCTTGGGCAGTCTCGCCAGATAGACCAGCAGAACGTTGATATCCGCCGGTGATACGCCGGAGATCCTGCTGGCCTGACCGACGGATTGAGGCTGGATCTGCTGGAGCTTCTGCCTTGCCTCCAGTCTGAGGCCTTCGATCTTTGTAAAATCCAGGCCGTCCGGGATCTGTCGTTTTTCCAGCTTGTGGAAATGCTCGATCTGCTGAAGTTCCCGGGCGATATATCCTTCGTACTTGATCCGGATCTCCGCCTGTTTCCATACCTCTTCCGGAAGAACTGGTCTTTCCCTGTCCCATGGAGAGAGGCTTTCATACGTATGTTCCGGATGTTTCAAAAGTTCAGACAGCATACCGTGGCTGTGGCCCTCTTCATCGATGCCTCGCGTTATGCGCAGTCTTGCCTCTTCCTCGTCGATCTGCTGCTGTTTCTGAAGGAACCGCTGATAGCGTTCTTCCGAAATAAGGCCGACCCGATATCCTTCCGGTGTCAGCCGAAGATCCGCATTGTCCTGTCGGAGCATCAGCCGGTATTCCGCACGCGAAGTCATCATCCGATAGGGTTCATTGGTGCCTTTGGTAACCAGATCATCGATCAGAACTCCGATATAGCTGTTGGTCCGATCGACCCTGACCGGTTCTTTTCCCTGCAGGGAAAGCACGGCATTGAGCCCGGCGATCAGTCCCTGGGCGGCTGCTTCTTCGTAGCCGGAGCTCCCATTGAACTGACCGGCGCTGTAAAGACCCTGAATGGTTTTGATCTCCAGGGTATTTTTCAGATAAAGCGGGTCGATGCAGTCATATTCGATGGCATAGCCGGTCCGCATGATCTCTACATGGTGCATGCCGGGGATCGTACGAAGCATATCCCTCTGCACATCTTCCGGAAGGGAAGAGGACATGCCCTGTACATAGTATTCCAGCGTATGTTCGCCTTCGGGTTCCAGGAAAAGCTGATGCCGCTGTTTATCGGCAAACCGGACGACTTTATCCTCGATGGACGGGCAGTATCGTGGTCCGATTCCGTGAATCACACCGCCGTAAAGAGGCGAGCGGTGCAGATTCTGTCGGATGATTTCGTGCGTTTCTTCGTTTGTATAGGTCAGATAGCAGGGAACCTGCTCCCTGGCAATTTCTTCGGAAGTATTCTCGAAAGAAAAGGGAACGACCTTCGGATCGCCGTTTTGCGGCGTCATTTCATCAAGATCCAGCGTCTTTCCGTCCACACGGGCCGGCGTTCCGGTCTTGAAGCGCCGAAGCGGCAGTCCCAGAGAAGCCAGGTTTTCCGTCAGTCCTCCTCTGGCAGCCTGTGATCCGTTCGGACCGGTAAAGGTCTCGTATTCTCCATGGATGCAGCGGGCATTCAGATAAGTACCGGTGCAGATGATCGCGCACCTGCAGGGATAATATGCGCCGGTTGCGGTCTCTACCCCGATCACGCGCCTTTCTCCTTCTTCGTCTGCCACTGATTCGACATCGATCCGTACAACTTCATTCTGCCGGATCCGCAGATTCGGCGTATGTTCCAGCGTCCGCTTCATTTCTTCCTTGTAGCGGAACTTATCCGCCTGTGCCCGCAGAGAATGAACCGCCGGTCCCTTAGCGGTATTGAGCATGCGGGACTGGATGTAGGTCTTATCGATGTTTCTTCCCATCTCACCGCCGAGTGCATCGATCTCTCGAACCAGATGTCCCTTGGATGTACCGCCGATCGACGGATTACAGGGCATCTGAGCAATCGAATCCAGTGAAATGGCAAAAAGGATCGTCGAAAATCCCAGCCGGGCAGCTGCCAGCGCTGCTTCACAGCCGGCATGACCGCCTCCGATCACTACGATATCGGCTCCCTGATCCATGTACATATCTTTTTCTTCCTTATATAATACATTCATTTTCCCAGACAGAACCGGGAAAAGATATCCTCAATCACATCATCTTTTGCGCTCTTTCCAATCAGATCTCCGATCGCGTCCGCTGCCTCGGACAGATCGATCGTCAGAAGATCCTCCGGAAGTCCGGCGCCTGCGCTGACGCGTAGCAGCGCTTCCTTTGCCCTGATCAGTGCTTCCTTCTGCCTAAGGTTCGTGACCATGGGTCCTTCTTTCTGCAGAAGATCCTCCCGGAAGAAAGCTTCTTTGATCGTTTTTTCCAGTACTTCGATCCCTTCACCGGTCTCAGCAGAGATCAGCAGTACAGAAAGGGGTTTCGCAAGATCTGTTCGGTTCTCCAGAAACGTCCTGATCTGACTGGCTGCCTCTTCCGGCTCCGACAGTGTATCGACTTTATTGAGCAGGACAAGATACGGTTTATCCTTCAGCTTTTCGATCAGCCGGATATCCTCCCCGGAAAGCGGATCCTGCTTTGGTGAGGTTTTTTCTACGAGCAGCAGCACCAGATCACTTTCAGAAATGGCCTGATAGGATCGCTCCACACCGATATTCTCTACCACATCTTCTGTCTTTCTGATACCTGCCGTATCCAGCAGTTTAAGCGGGATGCCGCCCAGATCCATCGTCTCGGACAGAATATCTCTTGTCGTACCGGGAATGTTGGTGACGATAGCCCTGTCTTCTTTCAGAAGCCGGTTCAGAAGACTGCTCTTTCCTACATTCGGCTGTCCGATCAGCGCAGCCTTCAGACCTTCTCGAAGCAGAATGCCTGTATCGGCGCTTTGAAGAAGTTCATCGACCTGATGGAGGACTTCGGAAGTTTTTTCCTGAATCTGGTCTTCCGAGATTTCCGGCAGATCATCATATTCCGGATAATCGATGTTCACTTCAATATCGGCCAGCATACGGATCAGTTCGTCTCTCAGATGATTGGCTTCGTGAAAAAGTCTTCCTTCCATCTGGGAAGAAGCTGCCTTCAGGGAATATCTGGTGCCGGCATCGATCATATCCATGACTGCCTCTGCCTTTGTCAGATCCAGCTTCCCGTTCATAAATGCCCGTTTTGTGAACTCTCCGGGCGACGCCATATGCGCTCCGCTTTCGATGAGTGCCTCCAGGATCCGGCGGCATATATACATCCCGCCGTGACAATCGATCTCTACTGTATCTTCACCGGTAAATGTGCCCGGGCCTTTCATGGGAAGGATCAGCGCTTCATCCAGGAGTTCTCCTGTTTTTGGATCCCGGATCTTCCGAAGGATCGCCTGATGAGAAGGTATCCCGGTAAGGTTCGTCTTTCTAAGCAGCTTTTCACAGATCCCGAATGCCTTCGCTCCGCTCACGCGGATCACGGCTACGCCGCCGGTACCCACAGGACTGGACAGCGCGCAGATCGTCTCTTCTGTAACCATCGTTTTTCTCCGAATCAATCAAAAGAAAAGGACTGCCGGGGCACCTTCCATTGGCGGGTGCCCCTGAAGCAGCCCTTTTTATCAGCGTTTTCTTCTGGGAGTGATGACCACTTTGCGGTAGGGTTCTTCTCCTTCACTGTAGGTCTCGACACCGCGGTCTGCCTGCAGTACGGAGTGAATGATCCTGCGCTCATAGGGATTCATCGGTTCCAGCGCCACACGGCGGCCGGTTCTCTTGGCTTTCTTTGCCAGGTTGATCGCCAGTTTTTCCAGCGTCTCCTGACGGCGGGCACGGTAACCTTCGGTGTCCAGTTTCATCCGGACATGATCGTTCCTGCCTTTGTTGACAACCAGCGTTGCCAGATACTGAAGGCTGTCCAGGGTCGTTCCGCGTTTGCCGATGATCACGCCCATCCCTTCGCCTTCGATATTGACTTCCAGAATGCCGTCTTCGGAGAATTCGGCTTTCAGCGTTGTCTCAATACCCATGGCTTTCAGCACATCGGTCAGGAAAGCGATCACTTTCGCTTTGACTTCTTCCTGATCGGCCGGAATCTCATAGACCTTCGGCTCAATGTCCTTGACTTCCTTCTCCGGAAGTTCTTCTTCCTGGACGGCTTCGCGGCGTTCTCTTCTCGGCTGCTGTTTGCGGCCGTGACGGTCTTTCTTTTCTCTCGGACCGGAGGATTCTTCGCGGGAAGAACGTTTTTCGCCGCCTCGTGCTTCGCGCTCGGCATTGGCACGGCGGATCCGCTGCTCGATGGAATCATCGATGGTCACGGTTTCTCCGGTGGAAGTGACTGCTTCGTACTTCTCAAAATTATAAGGGGTATTTTCCTCAGCGTTTTCTTTTTCTTCTTCTGCCTTTTCCGGCACGGCGCTCTTCGCTTCGTGCTTTACTTCGGGTTTGGCTTCCGGCTTTGCTTTGGGTTCTTCTTTTTCTTCTTTTTCTTCCTTTTCAGTCTCTTTCTCTGTCATGGCAGCCATCTGTGCGGCTTTGACAACATTCGACTCGGAATGATCCAGAACGGATTCTTCCCCTTCTTTCATGGTGGCACGGATTCGGGCTGTCCGATGGAACAGACCTAAGAGACCTCTGCCGCCT
>JAFOIR010000212.1 GCA_017420625.1 Bacillota bacterium | reverse complement strand
CGCGGGGCCATGATTCGGACCCTTCGCAACACAGACCATTTCTTCCACTTCTTTGGTGTATTGCATGTGAATCGGTTCCTCCTGTCTCAGGTTGTTGATTATTGTATTAGTAACCGATTAAGTATATCACAGACAACCCTTGATATTCAACTGTAAATCATAATTCAGGGTTCAATATTCATAATTATTTCAAGGCTTTCAGCACTTCACAGCACCGTTTGAAAACCCGGAGCGTCCCGTAAAAGATAAAGAGGACCCGAAGAAAGGTTTCTTCAGGTCCCCCTGCTATACACAATTCTGAATTATCACAGCGCTTTCATGATTTCTTTCAGTGCCTTAAACGCTTTCGCGGCGCTGTTCCGCACGTTTTTGTCGAAGTCCGCGCCGGTACCGTCAAAGGCGTCGCTGATGCACTTGATGGACAGGCACTTCACGCCGCTGCGTTCACATACCCGGGCAATGCCCGCCAGTTCCATCTCGCAGATCCCGCAGCCGGACGCCCGCAGGCGAATCTTCTCGTTCCGGTCTTCCACAAACTTGTCCGCGCTGGCCACAGCGATCTTCCGGATCCCGGGGAATTTCTCCTCCACCAGGTTCACCAAGCCGGCATCCAGGGGGATGAATTCATCGGGATATTCGGAATACTGACCCACCTTTGCGGTGCCGCCGAAGGCGGTGATGTCAAAATCATAGTGCCAGGCTTTTTCCGCCACGAACAGGTCCTCCACCTTCAGGTCCTCCAGCAGCGCGCCGGTGACGCCGAAGTTCAGGATCAGTTCACAGCCGTACTTCACGATCAGCAGCATGGTCGCGGACGAGGCATCGATCTCCCCGCAGCCGGAGCATACCGCAAAGATCTCATGGCCTTCCATGCGGGTTTTGTAGATAGTCCGTCCGGCCACAACCTCTTCCGTCAGGTCTTCCCCGCTCTGCAGGAAGGCTTCCAGTTCACGGGTAACGGCGATCAATAATCCAATCTTCATTGCTGTTTTCCCCTCCGGTTTTCGTTTTGAAAAAAAGGACTGTCCGCAGACAGTCCTTTTATAATGCAAATCTTACTTCTGCATTGCGGCGATCTCAGCGGCCAGGTCATCCTTCCGCTTTTCGATGCCTTCACCGCGCTCGAAGCGGCTGAACTTCACAACATCCAGTTCAGCGCCGGCAGCCTTGGCGATCTCGCCCATCAGACCCTTGATATTCTTATCGGGATCCTTGACGAAGGGCTGCTCGAGCAGGCACACTTCCTTGTAGTACTTCTCGATACGGCCTTCGACCATGCGGTCGACGATCTTCTCGGGCTTACCCTCGTTCAGAGCCTGGGCGCGAAGGATTTCCTTTTCCTTCTCCAGCTTCTCAACGTCCACTTCTTCACGGCGGACAGCTTCGGGCTTGGCAGCGGCGATCTGCAGGGCCAGGTCATGAGCGAAGGTCTTCACGTCTTCGCTGGCGCGGCCGGCAGCATCAGCAGCAACTTCGACCATAACGCCGACTTTGCCGCCCAGGTGAATGTAGGTGGAAACCACACCGGTGGTCTCGTAGCGGCTGAAGCGGCGAACGGAGATCTTCTCACCGATCGCGACAGTCGCGTCGCTGACCAGGTCGGAAATGGTCTTGCTGCTGTCGTCCACGAAGGCCTGAGCCATCAGGGCGTCAACATCAGCGGGGTTGGCCAGGGCAACCTGCTTGGCAACCTTGTTGGCGAAACCGATGAAGTTATCGGTCTTGGCAACGAAGTCGGTCTCGCAGTTCACTTCGACGATCGCGCCGATGGAGCTGTCTTCGTTGGTGTACTGGGCAACCACGCCTTCAGCGGCGATACGGCTGGCCTTCTTGGCAGCCTGGCTCAGTCCCTTTTCACGCAGCCATTCAATGGCCTTGTCCATATCTCCGTCGCTCTCGACCAGAGCCTTTTTGCAATCCATCATGCCGGCGCTGGTGCGCTCGCGCAGCTCTTTAACCATAGCGGAAGTAATTGCTGCCATTTTGATCAATCCTCTCTAATATACTTATTCTATTGTTTGGATTAAGCTTCGGTAGCTTCCTCAGCGGCCTTTTCTTCGGCTTCGGCGGGAACTTCTTCAGCTTCCGCTTCATTCTGCTCGCCCTGCTTGCCTTCCAGCACAGCATCAGCCAGCTTGCCGGCGATCAGCTTGACAGCGCGGATAGCGTCGTCGTTGCCGGGGATGACGTAGTCGATCTCGTCGGGATCGCAGTTGGTATCAACAATACCCACGATCGGGATGCCCAGGATGCGGGCTTCGGTCACGGCGATGTGCTCTTTGCGGGGGTCCACAACGAACAGGGCGCCGGGCAGCTTCTTCATGTCGCGGATACCGCCCAGGTTGGTTTCCAGCTTTTCCCGCTCGTGGATCAGCTTGATAACTTCCTTCTTGGGCAGCACATCGAACTGGCCGTTCTGTTCCATCTTGTCGATCTGGTTCAGACGCTCGATCCGGGTGCGGATGGTCTTGAAGTTGGTCAGCATGCCGCCCAGCCAGCGGTTGTTGACGTAGAACATGTTGCAGCGCTTGGCTTCGGACTCAATGGATTCCTGAGCCTGCTTTTTGGTGCCGACGAACAGGATGCTCTTGCCTTCCATCGCGATGTCGCGGACGAAAGCGTAAGCTTCATCAACCTTGCGGACGGTCTTCTGCAGGTCGATGATGTAGATGCCGTTACGTTCGGTGAAGATGTACTGCGCCATCTTCGGGTTCCACCGGCGGGTCTGATGACCGAAGTGTACGCCGGCTTCCAGGAGCTGTTTCATGGAAATGACTGCCATTAGGGGTTCCCTCCTTGTTATTTTCCACCCCTTTCCCTTTTGCGACCGGCCACCGCGTTCGCGGCACAAGCGATCACAGGGAAAAGGTGCGTAATCGGATGGATTTTAGCATATATTTCAACCAAAAGCAAGTTTTTTCGTTGATATACAACAGTTTTTTCTTCCTTTACTTTCATCCATCGTAAATGGTATAATCTGTTCAGGCAAAATGCCGGATTTGACAAAAAAATATGGAGGTAAACATTATGAAGTGGGTATGTCCCGTATGCGGATACGTACACGAAGGGCCCGAACCGCCCGAAAAGTGTCCTGTTTGTAAGGTTCCCGGTTCCAAGTTCATCAAGCAGGAAGGCGAAATGACCTGGGCCGCCGAGCATGTGATCGGCGTCGCCAAGGACGTTCCGGAAGAGATCAAGGCCGGCCTGCGCGCCAACTTCGAGGGCGAATGCACCGAAGTCGGCATGTACCTGGCCATGGGCCGCGCAGCTGCCCGGGAAGGCTATCCGGAGATCGCCGAATACTGGAAGACCGCCGCGTTTGAAGAAGCGGAACACGCCGCCAAGTTCGCTGAGCTGCTGGGTGAAGTAGTCTCCCCCAGCACCAAGGAAAACCTCCGCGTCCGCGTGGAAGCCGAAAACGGCGCCACCCAGGGCAAGACCGACCTGGCCAAGAAGGCCAAGGAGCTGGGCCTCGACGCCATCCATGACACCGTGCATGAAATGGCCCGCGACGAAGCCCGCCACGGCAAAGCCTTCAAAGGACTGCTTGAAAGGTATTTCGGTAAATAAGTTAAACTGCGGTGCGGAATCCCAGGCACACAGCCTGATCCGGGAGGTATAAGTCATCATGGTCGGACAGTTCATGATCATCTTTTTTGCCGTTCTCATCGTACTGGCAGCTATCGGTTTCTGGATGAAGAAAAGAGCGCAGAAAAAGGGAACCTATACTGAAAAAAGCCCGGACAAAGTACTGGAGAACGTCTCTGACTGGGGCGATACCCTGAACCGCGCACGGTACCAGGGTGAGGACGGCAAGTAATATCCTGTCTGTCAAAACTTCGGGGAGCCCGTACGGGCTCCCCTTTCTTTCATATTTTATTCTGTTTTGTTCTTTTTCCAGGCTTCCTTGTACAGCCGCTCCAGGGACCGTTCCGTTCCGGGGCGGTTGTTTTTCGCGATGAAATCCGCTATGCTGCCCTGCACGCCGATCACCTCCCGCCGGAATTCCCGTGCGGAAGTACGCAGCGCTTCATTGCCCAGGGCAATCAGCTGTTCCGGCCGGTCGGAT
>JAFOIR010000021.1 GCA_017420625.1 Bacillota bacterium | reverse complement strand
AGCAAGGAGCGGGAACATGAGCAGTACATGGCGTAGTTTCATCAACCTGACGATTTTCGGCGAGTCTCATGGTCCGGCAATTGGAATGGTTCTGGATGGAATAGAGGCGGGCATCGAAATCGATGAGTCTGTCATTCGTGAGCAGCTTCAGCGAAGGGCACCCGGACAGTCGCTTACCTCCAGACGAAAAGAAAAAGACCATCTTGAGATTTTGAGCGGTCTTTATCACGGCAAAACGACCGGTACTCCGATCACTGGGATCATCCGGAACGAAAATGCAAAATCGGAAGACTATGATGTGCTGGATGGATGGCTCAGACCTTCTCACGCAGATTATCCTGCGTGGATCAAATATCATGGATTTGCTGATCAAAGAGGCGGAGGACATTTCTCAGGCAGATTGACAGCTGGTCTTGTTGCGGCCGGCTCTATCGCTGAGCAGGCGATGGGTTCTCATCTGGATATATCTGTCGGAAGTCACATCATCCAAATCGGGCCGTATAGCGAACCTTCCTGGAACGAAAAGGATCTGAACAATCTTTTATCGTATCGACAAATGAAAGTTCCTTGTCTGGATCCAGAACAGGTATCTACCATCATTCAAAAAGTTATGGATGAAAACGACAGCATAGGCGGCAAACTGGAAACAGTCATTACCGGTATTCCTGCAGGGTTAGGAGATCCGTTTTTTGATTCGTTGGAAAGTCGTCTTTCACAGCTGTTGTTCTCCATTCCGGCTGTAAAGGGTGTTTCTTTTGGTGCCGGTGAACAGTTTGCCGTACTGAAAGGTTCTCAGGCAAATGATCCGTACTGTCTTGATCAGGGTATGATCCATACAAGAGCCAATCATAACGGTGGAATCCTTGGCGGCATCACCAACGGAGAACCGATTGTTTTTCAGACAATTATCAAACCTGCTTCTTCCATTGGAAAGCCACAGATGTCCGTTGATTTGAAAACGATGGAAGAAAAAGAAAAAACCATCGAAGGAAGGCACGATCCATGTATTTTGCTTCGTGCAGTCCCGGTTATTGAAGCTGCAGCGATGCTAGCAATTTATGATGCATATCAGAAAGCCGGAAGAATTTCATGAACAGTTTAACAAAAGTAACGATTTATACGGATGGTGCCTGCCGCGGCAATCCAGGCCCGGGAGGATATGGAGCAATCCTTCGTTTTGTCGATACAGAAGGGATCCTGCATGAAAAAGAGCTTTCTGAGGGATATGACAAAACAACGAATAATCGCATGGAGCTGATGGGACCGATCAAAGCTCTTGAAGCCTTAAAGAAACCATGCCAGGTAGATCTGTATACGGATTCTTCCTATGTCGTCAATGCATTCAATCAAGGCTGGCTTGATAAGTGGAAAAAGTATGAATGGCATAAAGACGCCAAAATGAAAAACCCGGTGAAGAACCTGGAACTATGGAAGAGATTGCTGAATGCAATGGATTCGCATTTTGTCACTTTTCATTGGGTAAAAGGTCATGCGGATAATGAATATAATAATCGATGTGATGAGCTGGCAGTAAAAGCGGCTCTTGACAAGGAGGGCTGGAAAGAAGATAATGGAGTATCGGGAATGGAGTAACTTTCTGATTCCTTATGATCAGGCCGTTCAGGAACTGATCGTTAAGTTTCAGAATATCATCTCAGAATATAAAAGTCTGGATCGTTATTCCCCTGTTGAGCAGGTTTCCGGCCGAGTCAAATCGGTGGAAAGCATCCTTGACAAGGTGAGAAGACAGCAGATCGATATCGACGAACTGGAAGATCGGATGTCGGACATTGCCGGGATCCGGATCATTTGTCGGTTTGTAGAAGATATTGATACTGTGGTTGAGATGATCCGGATGAGAAAAGATATGGAAGTGATCGAAGAGACCAATTATATCGATCACAAGAAACCCAGCGGATACCGCAGCTATCATATGATCGTTTCCTATCCGGTTTATACCGTATGGGGCGCTCGTCATATCAAGGCGGAAATACAGATTCGTACGCTGGGAATGAATTTCTGGTCAACGATCGAGCATTCTCTATCATATAAATATAAAGGGCAATTGCCGGAGGATGTTCTCGTTAGGTTACAACGGGCTTCGGAAGCAGCTTTTGACATGGATCAGGAGATGTCTTCCATAAGAGACGAGATCGTCAAAGGAACGATCTGATTACCAGGAGGTAGAGCAATGAAATGTCCATTCTGTTCGTTTGAAGACACACGTGTTATCGATTCCAGACCTTCGGAAGACGGAATCAGTATTCGCAGAAGGAGACTCTGTGAAAACTGCGGCAAACGGTTTACCACTTATGAAAAAGTGGAATCCATGCCAATCATGGTCGTAAAGAAAGACGGCAGCCGTCAGGAGTTTGATCGGCAGAAGCTGATCGAGCGGATCCTCAGATCCTGCCACAAACGTAAGGTGTCGCTTGATTCGATTGAGGAACTGGCCGATTCAATTGAAACTGCAGCGATCAATGTTTACGACAGGGAGATTCCTACACAAGAAATAGGAGAACGGGTTCTGCAAGGCCTTTGGAATATTGACCAGGTTGCCTATGTCAGATTTGCTTCCATATATCGTGATTTCGACTCATTGGAAACATTCATGAACGCATTGGATGATCTCCATAAGCAGTCAGAGCCCAAAGAGTAGGGGGTTCTTTTGGACATTCAGTTTACGAGCGAACAGCAATATGTGATCAATCATCAGGACGGCGATCTTCTCGTTTCAGCAGCAGCTGGTTCGGGGAAGACCGCTGTTTTGGTTGAGCGGGTTCTTCGTATGTTGACTGATCCTGCTCATCCGGTTCCCTTATCCCGGATGTTGATCGTTACCTTTACCAACGCAGCTGCTGAGCAGATGAAGGAAAAGATTGAAAAGGCTATCCTTGCCAAAATTGAAAAAGGACAGGGAACGTCTTTCCTGGAATCTCAGCTGAGAGAAGTTGCATCTTCTCATATTCAGACAAATCATGCTTTCAGTCTCTATGTATTAAAACAGTATATTACCAGAATACCCGGACTTGATCCGGGTTTTCGTGTTGCCGATGAAGCCGAAGCCGAACTGATCCGGATCAATGTCCTGCGCGATTGTCTGGAATATTTCTATTCTGAAGCACTGAAAAACGAGCCATCTCAGGATGCAAAGGATTTTTTGACTTTTATTGACTGCTATGGAGGAAGAACGCAGGATCGATCCATCGAAAACCTGATTCTCGAGATTTATCATTTTATGGAAAGTGAGCCGGACCCTCTTTCCTGGCTTTCCCGATCTGTCGATCAGACGGATCCTGGCAGATCTTTCCATTTTAGTTCAGAAGATATCTATCCTTTGGCAAAATTCTCACATGCACTTTCACAGCTGATTACCTGTTATGAAGATGTGATTAATCAAGCACCCGACGGTGAAAAGGGAAAAGGTAAGTTTATTTCTTTCGTTGCAGAGCTTCAGCAGGTAATGGATCATCTCATAGATTGCTCCGATCAGGAGATTTATCAGTATTTGACAGAGTTCTCCTGGCCTAAAGCTTCTTATCAGGTTAAATGGCATCCGGATGGTGAAAGTCTTCGGAAAAGTCTGTATGAACAGGTCAAAAAGCTTTCATCACAGATATGCTCTTTTGGGGAGTTTTGTTTTAATTCTCAGGTAGAATCGCTGCGACACGAATTTCATTTTCCAGCTATGCGAGGGCTGGAAGCACTGATGCGGAGATTGATCGAAGAACTTCGAAAAGAGAAGAACAGAAGAAATCTCATCGAAATCAGTGACTTTGAACATTATTGCCTGGAACTTTTGGAAGATCCTTTGATCTGCCGGGATCTTCAAAACCAATTTGAATATATTTATGTCGATGAATACCAGGACTGCAGCGGAATACAGGAAGCGATTCTCCAGAAGATCTCACGCAAAGATGCGAATGGTCACAGCTGCAATCTGTTCCTCGTTGGAGACGTAAAGCAGAGCATCTATCGTTTCAGACAGGCTGATCCGGGATTGTTCCTCGAAAAATATAAAACTTACGGAAAGATACCATCTACCGAACGTTTATTGCTCTCTCATAATTTCCGATCTTTCGGAAATATCATTGACTCTGTCAATCATGTATTCAGATTTCTGATGACCGAACAGGTGGGCGGTTTGACCTACGGTGAAGAAGAAGCCCTCAGACCTGGTGATCCAGGCATGCCTATGGGAGAGGAAACCAGTTTGTTTGTGCTTACCGCTGAAAAAATGTCGTCAGATGAACTGGCTCAGTTGGAGGCAAAGTTTACAGCTCATCAGATTCAAAAAGAAATACTGTCTGGAAGAAAACCAGGAGATATCGTTATTCTGATGCGTTCGACGACTGTCAGCGAGTACTATCTGAAAGAACTCAAAAAACTTGGGATTGCCTGTATCAGTGACAGCAGCGAAAACTTTTATGATACCAGAGAGATTCAGACTATCGTCAACCTACTCAAGATCATCGACAATCACAGACATGATATTCCTCTTTTGGGTGTATTACTTTCT
>JAFOIR010000211.1 GCA_017420625.1 Bacillota bacterium | reverse complement strand
GCGTTCATCTGTGGCTGGCTCCTGCGCTGAATATCCATCGCAGTATCCTTTGCGGACGTAACTTCGAATATTTCTCTGAAGATCCGCTGATCAGCGGTGTCTTTGCAGCAGCCATCACGAACGGTGTGCAGAAGCATCCGACCTGTGGTACGACGATCAAGCATTATGCCGCGAACAACCAGGAATATCAGCGCTATACCAACAACTCTCATGTCAGTGAGCGTGCAATGCGTGAGATCTACCTGAAAGGCTTTGAGATCTGTGTGAAATCTTCTCAGCCTCATGCCCTGATGACTTCCTATAATCTGCTGAATGGTACGCATACCAATGAGCGCAGAGATCTGACAGAAGATATTCTGCGCTGTGAGTGGGGATATGAAGGTATCGTGATGACTGACTGGGTCATCGCTATGACGACGAACGGAAAGACGAAATACCGCGTTGCACTTTCTTCCTGTGTGGCAGCTGCCGGAGGCGATCTGTTCATGCCGGGCGGCCCGAAGGATTACAAGACACTTCTTACAGCTCTGAAGTCAGGTGAAGTATCCCGTAAACAGCTGGAGATCAATGCGACCAGAGTCTATCGTATGGCACTGAAATTAACAAAATAAGATCAGACTGAAATGTCCGAAGTCCCGAGCCCCGAAGAGGAAATATTCTGATTCTTCGGGGCTTTTCTGCAGAAAATGTCATTTTTACGAATTATTCATAATTCTGCCATTGACTTTCCACATTTCTCTAGTAGAATGTTTATCAGTAAACAGTTTCCTGCCGTGGAGGTTTTTCATGGATTATACAATGGAGTTAATTTGTACCGGGCGAGGGATCGCAAAGAAATACAAGCAGATGCTGCTGGATATTGCTGATGAGTGCAGTTTGAGCGCTGCCGAACTTTCGGTACTGCTGTTTCTGGAGAATGAATGCAAGGATACTGCCGGAGAGATCGCAAAAGCCAGACACATGTCCAAAGCCAGCGTTTCAAAAGCGGTGGATTCTCTGTATCAGAAAGAATATATTTCGGGCAAAGCTGATCAGGCAGACCGCCGGATCGTGCATTTGTCCATTGAGAAAAAAGCGGATGAGGTTCTTTGTGTAGCCTGTCAGAGACAGAGTGAGCTGATGGACTGTATTTTTCAAAGCATCTCTCAGGAAGAGATGGAGATCCTGGGACAGATTGCCCACAAGATCAACCGCAATCTTTGTTCGAAAGGAAGGAATTGTTAGTGGAAGAAATTAAAACGCCCAAAAGGCCAATCATTTATTATCTGATCATCGTGATCGTATCGATGCTGATTCTGAATCTATTCGTCATGCCCAAACTCATGAGCAAGCAATTTGAGGAATCGACTTATTCAGATTTTCTGAGTATGATCGAAAGAGGAAAGATCAAGGAAGTGGAAATACAGGAACAGCAGATCCTGTTTTCAGATACAAGTGAACCGACGAAATATTATAAAACCGGACTGATGAATGATCCGGAACTGGTTTCGAGACTGGAAAAAGCCGGGGTTGTCTTTACAGCCACGATCGAAGAACAGGCATCGCCCTGGCTGACGCTGCTGATCGGTTATGTCGTTCCGATCCTGATCTTCTTTGTCGTCGGAAGACTGCTGATGAATTCTCTCATGAAGCGAATGGGCGGTGAAGGGATCGGCGGTAATATGATGACCTTCGGCAAGTCCAATGCCAAGATCTATGTCCAGTCAACAGACGGCATCCGGTTTACGGACGTTGCCGGTGAAGACGAGGCTAAAGAGCTATTAAGTGAGATCGTGGATTATCTGCATAATCCCGGCCGCTATGCTGAGATCGGTGCGAATATTCCGAAAGGCGCACTTCTGGTAGGCCCTCCCGGAACCGGTAAAACACTGCTTGCCAAGGCGGTTGCCGGTGAAGCAAATGTTCCCTTCTTCTCGATCTCCGGATCAGATTTCGTAGAGATGTTCGTTGGTATGGGTGCAGCCAAGGTTCGTGATCTGTTTAAACAGGCAAACGAAAAGGCGCCCTGCATCATCTTTATTGATGAGATCGATACGATTGGTAAGAAACGTGACGGGATCTCCGGTATCGGAGGAAACGATGAACGTGAGCAGACGCTGAACCAGCTGCTTTCTGTGATGGATGGTTTCAATGCCAGCAAGGGTGTCATCATTCTCGGCGCAACCAACCGTCCCGACAGTCTGGATCCTGCACTGCTTCGTCCCGGCCGGTTTGACCGGCGTATTCCGGTAGAACTCCCGGACCTGAAGGGCCGTGTGGATATCCTGAAGGTTCACGCCAAGAAAGTCAAGATGGGCGACAATGTCGACTTTGATGCGATTGCCAGGATGGCAGTCGGTGCTTCCGGCGCTGAACTTGCCAACATGATCAATGAGGCAGCGCTGCGGGCGGTCCGCTCCGGCCGTAAGTTTGTCACACAGTCGGATCTGGAAGAGAGCGTGGAGGTCGTTATTGCCGGTTATCAGAAGAAGAATGCGATTCTGACCGACAAGGAAAAGCGAATCGTTGCCTACCACGAAACCGGACATGCCCTGGTCGCAGCCCTGCAGAAAGGCTCCGCCCCGGTTACAAAGATCACGATCATTCCCCGTACTTCTGGGGCACTTGGTTATACTATGCAGGTCGATGAAGATGAGCATAACCTGATGACAAAAGAAGAGATCGAAAACAAGATCGCAACGCTGACCGGCGGGCGGATCGCGGAAGATCTGATCTTCCATTCGATCACGACAGGTGCATCCAATGATATCGAACAGGCAACCAAGCTGGCAAGAGCCATGGTCACACGATTTGGTATGACTGATGAGTTCGGTATGGTAGCGCTGGAGACCGTCAGCAATCAGTATCTGGGTGGTGATGCTTCTCTTGCCTGTTCACCGGATACATCGACAGCGATCGATCAGAAAGTGATCGATGTCGTACGTACACAGTATGAGAGAGCCGAAAGCCTTCTTCGTTCCCATATGAAGGAACTGAATGCTCTGGCTAACTACCTGTATGATCATGAGACGATCACCGGTGAAGAATTCATGGATCTTCTTGGCCGGATGGAGGAAGAGAAACAGGCAGCTGAGCCCGCCTCTGAGCCCGTCACCGAACCCGAAGATGCCGCCGCCAAACCTGCCGCGACTGAACCGGCTGAGACAACAGCTGAATCGGTTGAATCAGACCAGTAAAACACGAACGAATGGAGCCCTGAGAGGATTCTCTCAGGGCTTTTCTGCGGAGGAGAAGATGAAAAAGATTGGTTTTATCGACTATTTCCTGAATGAATGGCATGCAGACAATTATCCCGCCTGGATCCGGGAGAGAAGCGGGGATACTTATGAAGTGGCTTACGCTTACGCTCTTTCAGAACCGCCCTTTGAAGGCAAACTATCCAACAGGCAGTGGGCTGACAAGAATGGGATCGAGCTGCTTTCCAGTATAGAAGAACTCGTAGAGAAGAGTGATGCCATCGTCGTGCTGTCTCCGGATCATCCACAGTTTCATAAAGAGCTCTCCAGGATCCCTCTTATGAGCGGAAAGAGGGTATATATCGACAAAACTTTTGCCACTTCCGGACAGGAGGCTAAGGAGATCTTTGCTGTGGCTGAGAATTATCAAACACCATGTTATTCATCTTCGGCTCTTCGCTTTTCGAAAAAGCTGCAGAAGGTGAAGGATGCACCGGTTCAGGGAATCATCAGTACAGCCGGCGGCCCGGTCGACAGTTATCTGATCCATCAGCTGGAGCCGATCGTGACTCTGATGGGACCTGCAATCGACCGTGTTCTGTATACCGGCAATCCGATGATGCCTGCCTGGGAAATTCATTTCATGGATGATCGAACAGCTTCCATGGCTCTTTTCAAGGGGGAGGCACCTTTCCGGCTGCAGATCGGCTGTGCGGAACAATCGGATGAGGTTCTGATCGATGATGATTTCTTTCTGTTCTTCATCGATGCTATGCTGGAGTTTTTTGACACTGGAATCATCCCTGTTCCACATGAGGAAACCATCGCTATTATGGCAGCACTGGAAAGCTGCTGGAAATCTATGAAGACTCCAGGAGAATGGCTGTCTGTCCATCTTTGAAATCAGTAAGGAGAGAAAAATGGCAAGAGAACTAACCCCGGCTCAGAAGATCGAACAGAGCCTCACCAAACGATTTCGTAAGGAGATCTGGAGCCCGTTTCTGACAGCCATACGGGAATATGAACTGATCCAGGCAGGGGATAAGGTTGCGGTCTGTATCTCCGGAGGTAAGGACAGCATGTGTCTTGCCAAACTGATGCAGATGCTTCAGCGCCACAGCGATATCCCCTTTGAAGTCTGTTTTCTGGTGATGGATCCGGGTTATGCTGAAAAGAACCGGAAACTGATCGAGACCAATGCGGCAAAACTGGCAATTCCTGTTGAAGTATTTACTTCCCAGATCTTTGATATAGCCTATCATGTAGACGAATCGCCCTGCTATCTCTGCGCCAGAATGCGGCGCGGTGCGCTTTATGCGGAGGCAAAGAAGAGAGGATGCAACAAGATCGCGCTCGGCCATCATCTGAACGATGTCATCGAGACGACACTGCTTGGTATGTTCTATGCTTCTCAGCTGCAGGGCATGATGCCTAAACTTCACTCTCAGAATTTCGAAGGAATGGAACTGATCAGGCCATTATACAAAGTAAAAGAAGAGAGTATTATCCGGTGGAAAGAATATAATGACCTTACGTTTCTTCAGTGTGCCTGCCGGTTTACGGAAGCCATTTCAAAAAGCGAAGATGGGATAGGAGAATCAAAAAGACAGGAGATCAAACTGCTCATTAAAGAGCTGAAGAAGAGCAATCCGGATATCGAACAGAGTCTGTTCAACAGCCTTCACAATGTTCATTCAGAGACATTTCCAGGTTTTCGAAAGGACGGAAACGCCATCAGTTTCCTTCAGCAATATAACCCAAAATAGTTAAAACATTTACTATCAATTATTAAATAAATAACTTGCGGCAAAGCAGCTTTCATAGTATAATAATACAGAATGACGAGACTATAGAAAGAGGTTTGAAAATATGACGATCAAGGAGTTATTTGCCCCGTCGGATATGACCACCGGAACCCCGTGGAAGAAGATCGTTCTGTTCACAGTTCCCATGCTGCTGGGCAATATTGCACAGCAGCTGTACAGCACGGTCGACAGTATCATCGTCGGACGTTATGTCGGTGATAATGCACTGGCGGCTGTCGGCAGTGCCGCGCCGATCTATAACCTGCTGCTGGTACTGTTTATGGGCGTATCAGCCGGTGCCAGCGTCATGGTTGCTCAGTATTTCGGCGCTAAGGATCGGGAAGGCCTGTCCAAGAGTATCGGCAATGCGATCGTACTGACCGCACTGGCATCTTTGATCATTATGGGCGTTGGTGCAGTAACGATTCGGCCTCTTTTGAATATGCTGGGCACGCCCGAGAGCATTATTGACTGGTGCTATTCCTACCTGATGGTTCTGATCATGGGTATTGCCGGTACTTCCTATTACTTTATCTTTACCGGTATTCTTCGTGGTATGGGCGACAGCGTTTCGGCGCTGGTCTATCTGCTGGTCGCTACCGTCATGAATATTGCTCTGGATATCTGGTTTGTCGCCGGTCTTGGTCTTGGTGTTTTCGGTGTTGCTCTTGCTACGATTATCGCTCAGATCACTTCGGCCATCTTAAGCTTCATCAAGCTGATGAAAATGCGTCAGGTATTTGATATGAAGCTGAAATACATGAAGCTGGAAAAGGAATATGCCGGAACGACACTGAAACTTGGACTTCCCTCCGGACTCACTCAGATGATCTTCTCCGCAGCCATGATCGTCGTTCAGTCTCTGACCAACAGCTTTGGTGAGACAGTTATCGCGGCAAACGTCATTATCATGCGCGTGGATGGGTTCGTCATGCTTCCGAATTTCTCCTTTGGTATGGCGCTTACTACCTTTGCAGGACAGAACGTTGGTGCCAAACAGCTGGACCGTGTCAGTCAGGGCGCCAAGCAGGGTACGCTTCTGGCGCTGGTTACTTCCTTTGTGATCACTGGTCTGGTCGTCCTCTTCGGCCATAATATCATGGGTCTTTTCACGACGACTGAAGAACTGATCGATCTGGCCCGCCGGATGATGCTCATTCTGGCTCTCGGATATGTGCTCATGGCAGTCACTCAGTGCCTGTCAGGCGTCATGCGCGGTGCCGGTGATACGATGACTCCCATGTGGATCTCTTTGATCACGACCGTTGTGGTACGTGTCCCCATCGCTTATGGGATTGCCTATCTTACCCGCACGCCCGAACAGCCGAACGGCAGCTACTACTGCCTGTTCATTTCTCTGCTGATCTCCTGGGTCGTCGGCGGCCTGATTACCTTTATTGCCTATCAGAGAGGCGGATGGAAGAAGAAAGCCGTCATCAGCTAAACAACAATCGAATAAAGCAAAACCAGAGCAAAGAAAAATGCCCTCGATCGGAGAATTCCGAAAGAGGGCATTTGTCCTGTCAGGGAATAAAAATGGAGATGAGGAGAATCGAACTCCTGTCCGAAAGCCCTTCGATCCCAGGCCAGCTACCATCATAGTCG
>JAFOIR010000210.1 GCA_017420625.1 Bacillota bacterium | reverse complement strand
TATTGTGAGTGCCAACGGTCTGTGGCATCCTGCCATCGTGGGGATCGGCTACGGCCTTTACCTCGGCGGTTACTGGATTGGCCGGGATTATATGGAAATCATCTCGACGGAAATGGTTCCCACCGAGATCCGGGCATCGATCATCGGGGCAGAAGGACTTTTAGTCTATATTGGAATGGGGATCGGATTCGCCTTTGTGAACGTGGGAATCCTTTTCCTTCCGCTGTGGCTGATCTGCACAGTATTTGCACTTCCCTGTATCCTCGTCTCGGTTCTCCTGCTTGCGAAATATGGCAAGGAGACCAAAGGCATTGACTATGAATCTATCTCCTGAGGAAAGGATCATTCGATGAGAATTGTAATGGTAGGAGCCGGGCTTGCCAACCTCACATACGGTGCTCTGGCGGCAAAAGACGGTCATGAAGTCCTTCTGATCGACAAGAATAAAGAAGCCGGCGGCGTCCTGACGCTGGCCAGGCAGGATGGATTTTCCTTTGAACAGGGACCGCTCATTCTCTCCGATCTGGAAGAGGGGGAGAGCATCTATCAGATGCTGAAAAAGCTGGATATCCATCTGGACGTCGTCCGGGATGATCGGGGAATCGTGACAAAGGATTATGCACTGACACCGCCGGAGACGTACGAGAAAGACTGGCGGAAGAAAGAATTGATGCGACTTTTCCCGGAGGATAAAGAAGGGATCAAGAAATACTACCAGTTCTATGAAGCGATGATGAAGATCCGCTTTCTTTCCGGTGAGCCTCAGACCTTTTCCACCAAACTGAAAACGGTCCTGACTTATCTGAAAGTGAAACCGTATGAGAACATGTCCTGTGAGGAATTTACCAGGACGCTGTTCTCCAACGAGAAGCTTCGTCTGGTGTATAATGGGATCCTGGCGGATTTCTGTGCGGATCCTTCAGAAGTTCAATGTTTCACTCTGCCATTTATGAATACGGAGACTGCTTTTGACAAAAGGATCCCGCTGATGAAGAAGGGAAAGAAGTACTATCCAGGTTATTTCTATATCCAGGGCGGCGTCCAGAAACTGGCAGAAGCACTGCTTTCCTATATCACCAGTCACGGCGGCATGTTCCTGCCTGAAACGGTCGTATCGAAGGTGCTGATCGAAGATCAGAAGGCTGTCGGCGTCCGGCTGATGAACGGGACCGAGATCTTTGCGGATGCAGTCGTTGGTTCCGGTGCAGCCAGAGATTTCTTCAGAGGGACCGTTGGAGAGGAATACCTGGATGATGCCTATCGTGAAACACTGGAGACTTTCAGGCCGATGGAAGCTGTGTTCATGCTTCATCTGGGCGTAGACTATGATCCATCCGAATATCAGAAGCAGAGTCTGGTCTATTATTACCTGAGCTATGATCTTCCGGAAGCGGTGAATAAACTTCGAACAGGTGTCTATCACGGGGGCAAGGAGGGTTTTCTGATCTACTTCCCGGATCGGCATGCCCCTGAGTTTGCACCGGAGGGATGCCACTGTGTGACGATTTATACGGTCTGTCCTGATACGCTGAAAGAAGGAACCTGGGAAGAGAAGAAGGAAGCTTACGCTGATCAGCTGATTGCCCTTGCCGAAGAATATCTGCCGCATCTGAAAGAGCATATCGTTGCAAAGAAGATCGTGACAGCCGAGGATTACCGAAAGCTGACCCATATGGAAAAATCCTCCTTCGGAGGACTCGTGCCTGTCTGGAAACAGAAGAATCCGGCGCACATTACACCGGTGAAGGATCTGGTTTTTGTAGGGGCACAAAGTGAAAGCGCCGGCGGCATTTCTGCGGTAATGAAAGGCGCTTCCAGAGCGTATAAACTTTGGAAAGAGGAGAGAGAAAACTGAGATGAAAAGAGTTTGTCTTGGAATCTTCCTGGTGGTTGTTTTATTGTTATGCAGCTGTACGAAGCAGTCAGCTCCGAAGCCAACCGGCGGTGCGAATGAGAACAAATTTGCGGTGACATCGGGAGAGGAAAGCTCAAAAGAAGAATCGTCAGTGCAGGAATCTTCGGCACAGGAATCATCTGCACAGGAATCATCAGAGACGTCGTCCAAACCCGAGGAGTCCTCTTCCAAACCGGAAGAATCATCGGAAGCATCCTCTAAACCGGAAGAGTCTTCCGAAGAGTCCTCTGAGGAATCATCAGAGCCGGAACCCGAGCCGGAACCTGAACCAGAGCCCGAACCTGAGCCGACTGATGGCCCGACGGAAGAACAGCAGGCGGCATTTGAAAAAGCAGATTGGCTCTATCATGCCGTGAACGGTAATTCTTATGCCAATATGATCGAGTATCTGGTTGATCATGGTTATAGTTATGAAGATGCTGTGTGGGGTGTTGATCATCTGGTCGAGGAATACCATATCAACTGGGCAGAACAGGCCGCATGGTTTGCAAATTACTATGCAACCTTCGGACCGGTCTCCAGAAGCAATGTCAGAGGAACGCTGGAAGACCTCGATTTTAGTGAAGATGAGATCGACTATGCCATGGAAAACAACAGTATTGTCTGGACGGATGAAGCCTATGAGATGGCAGAGACGATTCTGGCCGGTCAGGCTGTTTCCCAGTCTTATCTGATGTATCTTCTGGAAGAAGCAGGTTTTACCGATGATGAAGTCTACTATGCCGCTGCTTATTGTCCGGCTGACTATATGCAGGAAGCCATCGAACTTGCAACGATGTATATAGGCAACTATCCGGATGCGACCTATGCGGATCTGTACGGTTATCTGACAGGGAATCCGTTCTTTTTCAATGACTATCTGTCACAGTCTGCCTGTGAGGCAGTCGGTCTGACACC
>JAFOIR010000209.1 GCA_017420625.1 Bacillota bacterium | reverse complement strand
CGAATGTTTCCACCAAGGACAAGGAATACTATCCGGAAACCACCAGGCGCAAGGTCTTCTCCTGTTCCTGCTGCCCGCCGAACGTCTTGAGATTCTATGCTTCCCTCGGCGATTATCTGTATTCTGTGGAAGGTAATACTCTCTATGTCCACCAGTACATGGATAGTGAAGTGGCGATCGGCTCTCTTTACCTGAGGCAGCAGACTGACTACCCGGCTTCAGGAAAAATCCGCTTTTTCATCCGGCGGGAAGATCCTTCCATCCGCCGCCTGGCACTTCGGCTTCCGGGCTGGTGCGACCAATTTGATCTTGATCTTCCTTATGAAGAAAAGAATGGCTACCTTTATCTCGATCTGCCCGAAGATCCCACTGGTACTCAAAAAGAAACCATGATCGAACTGAACCTTGCCATGCCGATCCGGTTTATCGGCGCGGATCCCCGCATCCATGAAACGCTGGGCAAAGTGGCTGTTTCCCGCGGGCCAGTCATCTATGCACTGGAAGGAAAGGATCAGCCGGACGTGGATATCCATCAGATCGCGATCGATCCCTCCTGTAAGCCGAAACTCGGCCCGATCCTGAGTGTTCCGGCAAATCCGGCAGAGGAAACCCTTTCGGCGAGTTTCCTGCTTCCTTCCATCGAACTGACTGGATGGATCCGGGAAGAAGATGAATCCAAACAAAAAAGCGGCAGGGGCAGCGCCCTTTACCGCTCGATTTCCGACTATCATTTTAAGTCCGTTCCCGTCCGGCTGATTCCTTACTATGCATTTGCGAATCGCGGCGAGAGCGACTTGGCAGTCTGGATCCGGGTCAAATGACCCGGATCTTTTTGTTGTCCGGTTACGCGTGAATACCCTGACGCGCTCTGCAGCGATCCATCCAGTGCCCACGCAGATAATAGATGATAAAGATCGCTGCCGTTACGACCCAGCTGACGTCGTAGGAAAGCGCTACCATGTTCATTGTATGATGAAGCGGCAGGGCAACGAGGAGCCACAGGATCCTCAGGCCGCAGATACCGAAAACGGTAATGATCATCGGCTGTATGCTCTCTCCGCAGCCCCGGATAGAGGCGGAGAAAATATTGATAAAGACATAGGCACAATAGGCCGGAGCAAAAATCCGTAAAAATCCACTGCCAATCCGGATTACTTCGGTATCTTTAGTAAAGATTCCCAAAAATACCGGCGCGAAAGCATAGATGATTCCGCTTACCACAAGGATACTGAAGAAATTCATCCATGTACCAACCTTGATCCCCTGACGAACACGGTCATACTGATGGGCGCCGAAGTTCTGTCCTACGAAGGTTGCAACGGAAATACCGTAAGCCTGCATGATCATCCACATAACCGAGTCTACCTTGGAGATCGTCGACCAGGCCGCTATGGCTGTCGTGGAGAAAGTATTGATTGAAGCCTGCATCAGGATATTTGAGATGGAATACAGCACACCTTCCATGCCGGAAGGAAGACCGATCCGGATAATTTCCTTGAGTTCCGAAAGATAGAACCGGATCTTTCGAAGCCGAAGCCGGTAGATATCCTTAGACTTCATCAGGATAAGAAGGATCAGAAGCGCAGAGATAAACTGAGAAAGGATCGTTGCCAGTGCGACACCGAAAACTGCCCAGTGGAACACAAGGACGAAAACCAGATCCAGTACAATATTGACCAGACAGCAGACAATCAGTATATAAAGCGGCCTCTTCGAATCGCCTACCGCACGGAGGATACCCGTTCCGATATTGTACAAGAGGTTCCCGATCACACCCAGATAGTAGACCCGCATATAGAGAACCGAATCATCGATGATCTCGTCCGGTACGTTCATCGCTTTCATGACAGGCCGGGCTGTAAGAGCGCCGATCACCATAATGATGACACCGCTCACCAAAGACAGAGCGATCGCCGTATGGACAGACTTATCCACCTGCTCCTGGTCTCCTGCCCCGTAATGCTGCGAAATCAGCACCGTTGCACCGGAGGCAACGCCAACGAAAAAACCGACCAGAAGCGAGATCACGCTTCCGGTTGTTCCTACTGCTGCCAGCGCCTGTGTGCCGACGTACTGTCCGACCACAAAGGTGTCGACCATGTTATATAGCTGCTGAAAAAAAGACCCGATCAGGATCGGAAAGAAAAAGACCAGAATCTGTTTCCAGATCTTTCCTTTCAGAATCGGATTATACTCACTCATATCTGTCCTCCGCTGCCGTTTTGTTCTTCCTGTGCACAGCAAAGCTCATCATATCATCTTCCATTATCAAAGTCAATTGGCGAAAAAAGTACCTTATAGCATTTTCCATGAATGCTGAGAATCCTTCGATAATATCGTAATTATGCCACAATTACCAAATTTGTCCTCCGACTATTGAAAGATATTTCGTGTATTTTTGCTCATTATCAGGTATAATGAATGAACAGAGTCGAATTCAATCGTCCTTTTGCCCACCCCAGCAGAAAGGATCCGCGGGTCTTTTCTGCCAGGCCCCTACAGAAGGGAGGTGAGTGCCTTGGGTACATTTCAGGAAACCCTTTCTGAATATACATCCCGGCTTCACTGCACATCCAAACAGCTAACAATCGCCAGCGGACTTTCCGCTGTAGTCATCAGCCGATATCGCTCCGGGGAGCGCACTCCGCTGAAAAACAGTCCTCAATTTTCCAGCCTTGTCAAGGGCTTAGCTTTGCTGTGCAAAGAAAAAGGTCTTCCTGACACCGAAGAAGAAATTGAAAAAACGTTGAAATTAACCTTGCCAAGGTATGATGCTACGATCTCGCCTGAGCGGTTTCGTGATCATCTGGTCACCCTTGTCAAAGTCACACAGATTCCCATGAGTCATATGGCCAAGGCCTTGAGTTATGATCCGTCCTATCTCTCCAAGATCTGCTCCGCTCAGCGCTTTCCCTCCTCACCCGGAATTTTCATCGAGAAGCTTTGCTCGTTTGTTGCGGATCACTATGAAACGGAAACGGAAAAAAAGCAGCTTGGGATTCTTCTTAACCTGAATTATCCGGATGAAGAATCAGACTTTCGCGATGCACTGATCCGCTGGTTTCACAATGAAGAATCATAAGACGTTATCCCTCCGATAACGTCTTTTTTGTTGACTTTTTCGCACAAAGACAGTATCATGATTACAAATTATAACGGGAGGATTGATATGATGGCCGAGAATCGATTAATTGGCTCCTATCCCGTGATCGGCATCCGTCCTACGATCGATGG
>JAFOIR010000208.1 GCA_017420625.1 Bacillota bacterium | reverse complement strand
TGCAGCTTGCCGTTCAGTTCACCCATCTTTTTCTGGGAGATGCGGAAGAATGGACGAACCTTCTTCGAAAAGATGACACCGGAAACCATGATCAGAGGGATCGGTGCGCAGGTGATCAGTGCCAGCTTCCAGTTGATGGTAAGAAGGATCGTAAGTGCACCGGTGAAGGTAACGAGGTTCGTGATCGTCTCCGGGATCATATGGGCGTAGAGCAGTTCAAAGTCACGGGTATCATTGACGACACGGCTCATCAGATCACCGGTCTGTTTGTCATGGAAATAACCGAGATGCATATGTTCGAGTTTGTCATATGTTTTGGTACGCAGATCTCCCACCAGATACCAGGCGGCTTTGTGAGCCAGATAGTTGCTCAGAAAGCGGAACAGAATACGCAGCAGATACAGGCCGACGAGTACGGCAGTGAGGATCCAGATCTGATTAAGGGACGATTCGTCAACACCGGCACTGACCAGGCCGGTCATCCGGGACAGCGCGCGCGGAGCAGCCAGATTGACCAGCGTCAGACAGAGAGTGGAGAGAATCGCGATGATATACAGATTTTTGTAACGAATCGCTTCGCGTGACAGACGCAGCAGAAGTTTCATAACGGTCTCCTTTCAGCAGAGGGATGAACAAAAAAAGGATGCCGAATTAAGCTCGGCATCCCAACTGCTTGATAGAATGATTATACCTGTGATGAGGCAAAATTGTCAAGCAGAAAGCACATGAATTAATCTTCGTCGTGTGGTTTGGCAGAACGGGCGAGCGCTCCCTTAAGTGCGTCTTTCCATTCTTCCTCAGCTATCCTCTTTTGTTTGGCTTCTTTCTTCTTAAATTCACGTTCACTCAGGAGTTCATCCTGTTTTTTCATGACGTCATCGGCTTCTTTGGGCATAGTACTCCTCCTTTGGACATAGTCAAATAAAGACAATGCAGTCGCTTGCGCTTGTATAGGATTATCTTGACAAGCGTCTCTTATCACGCTATTATCATAGCATGGGAAGGAGAACGAAAATATGAGTACATCGACAAATAATAGTAAAATATCGACATATCGGCTCTCCGGAGGAGTCCAGATCGACCAGGAGACCAGACACGAGAAAGCTGTGACATTAACAACAGATTTTCCCTACAGGCACAATCGGTATAATCCAGCGAGCATGCCGGGGAGAATTTTCCCCTGGCACTGGCATGACGAAGTCGAGTGTTTTTATATACGTCAGGGAAATTTGGTCTATCATCTGCAGGGAAAAGAAGTGGTTTTCGGACCTGGTGACGTTGGCTTTGTCAATACCGGGATCCTGCATATGACCCAGCCGGGAAACCGGGAAGCCTGTATTTTGCAGGTTCATATCTTTCATCCTTCCCTGATTCACTCCAATCAGCAGGATTCCATTGCCAAACGCTATACGGTTCCATTAACAACCAATAAAGGAGCGTCGATCATGTATTTCCCGGCTTCTTCCGAAGAGGCGACCGCCGCCAGAAGCTATATGGATGAAGCTTATATGGCAGCGCAGGAAGAAGAAGCCGGATGGGAATTTGTGATCCGGGAAGCGATGACCAGACTCTGGCTTTTGCTTCTTCGGAGTATGCCGCCGGCCACAGACGCGCAGCATCCCGCGGACAGTGAACGACTCATGACGATGCTTCGGTTTATCATCGATCATTATGACGAGCCGATCACGCTGGAAGAAATCGCAGCATCCGCACATATCAGCAAAAAGGAATGTGAGCGCTGTTTCAAACGTCAGATCAATCTTCTTCCTTTCGAACATCTGACGCAGTATCGCCTGGATACAGCACGCCGACTGCTTCTGGAGACGGATCAGTCTGTCACCGATATCGCACTGGGTTGTGGTTTTTCCAGTTCCAGTTATTTTGGAAAATGCTTCCGATCATATTACGGAATTTCACCGTCTGATTACAGAAAAATGCGAGAACAGGCAGGATCTGAGCAAAAATAGATGCATTCCGGCAATTTTTGTGTTATGATAAAGAATATCCAACTTTTGGAGAGAACGAGGAGACCAAAATGAAAACGATAGGCATTGGTATTTTAGGACTGGGAACCATCGGCGGAGAACTGGTTCAGATCATTCGTGAGAATCAGCCGCGCATCCGTGATTTCTATGGAATCGACATTCAGATCCGCGGGATCTTTGTGCGCGATGTGAATAAGAAGAGAGATATCGATACGTCCGATCTGCCGCTGACAGACTGTGCTGAAAGCATCATCGAGGACGAGAACGTCCAGCTGATCTGTGAATGTATGGGCGGATCAGGTACCGAACATACCTATCCGCTGATCCGTCGTGCGATCGAGCTGAAGAAAAACGTCGTCATGTCCAGCAAAAAGGTACTTGCGCTGCACGGGCTGGAGCTTCTGGAGCTCTCCCGGAAGAATAAGTCAGTGCTTTGCTATGACGCAACAGTTGGCGGCGGAATTCCTATCGAGAAAGTCGTGGAAAACAGCTTCTATTATCAGGAGATCCGCAAAATCTACGGTATTCTGAACGGAACTTCAAACTTTATCTGTTCCAGTATGTTCCTGAAGCACAAAAGCTTTAATCAGGCACTGAAGGAAGCACAGCGGCTTGGTTATGCGGAGAACGATCCGAGCGACGATATCGACAGCTGCGATGCTCTTTATAAAGCAGAGATCCTGGCGCTCATGTGCATGGAGCGAATCTTCGATCTGAATGCTGTTTCCCCGCGTACGATCCGTGGCATCAGTAATTTCGATTTTGAAATGCTGGAGGATGAAGGCTATACGATCAAACCCCTTGTGAGCATGGAGATCAAGGGCGAGGATCTGTACTATATCATCGGCCCCGCCGTTGTTTCCATCGAGGACAACGTTGTGAGCGGCGTCGATGCCAACAACAACATTATTGCTGTGATCGGCAACAAGAGCGGCGAACTGTCCTTCTCTGGTCAGGGTGCCGGCAAGTCCCCCACGGCCAGTGTTATGTTTGATGACCTTCTGAATACGCTGCTTTATCGCAACAATTCCATTCTGTACAGTGGTGTCAAACCCTTCCGGGAGGTCATCGAGGACAATACAGCGTTGTATCTGCACCTGAAGGTCAACGATAAACCGGGTGTGATCGCGGAGATCGCTGGTCTGCTTTCACGCATGGGCATTAATATCGATAAATTTATTACGAGGGGCAAGACAAATGGATTTTATGATGCCTTTGTCTTCATTTCCAATGAAAATAATATCGACCGTGAAGCATTGGTGAAAGGCCTGAAAAAACAGCATGTCCGGATTCTTTCGCTGATTCCGATCGTTTACTAAGGAGGAAGTCTTGAAAAGACGTTTTCCAAACAGAAAATTCCTGCTTCTTGCAGGAATTTTTCTCATACTGGTCTGCGTGGTCACTGTCTATTTCATGGGACAGACTTTTACGATACAGGTCCAGGCAGACAAGGAAATCAAAGTCGAGATAGAGCAGGACTGCATCCGGCTGATCAATGATCGGAAAGGAGAAGGTGTTCATTATCTGACCTTTGCATCGGTTCACCAGGGGAAGACGTTTGTGGATGTCTACCAGGGGGATCAGGCAGTTTCCATGTTCATCCTCTATGTCCATCCCACCGGAGTGATCACGCATGAAACGTATTTCGGGATCAGTGCCGGAAGCCATATCATTACATTTGCGATCATTCTGTTCCTGATCCTGCTGCTGTGGATGCTGATCAGTGACTATCGCAGAGATATCCGTACAGATTACTATCAGCATAAAAATGTCCGAAACCTGGGTCTGATCATCTATCTGGCCTCTTTGCTGCTCGGTCAGATTCCGTATCTGTTCCGTTCCACCGGACTGGAGAACGCAGTACGATCGATCGTTTCTTCCGCCAGAGGATTTGCGATCATTGCCTTTCCGGTCGCATTTATTTCCTTCCTGCTTGTAACAATAAGCAATATTCAGCTGATGCGAAAAGAAGGAAAGACATGGCGCAATATGCTGGGAGCGATGCTCGGCATCCTGCTGTGCCTGGCGACCGTGTTTCCGGACCTGCTTACGGATTATCTGCAACATCATCAGACCGCGATCGATGTTCACAATGAACAGGGAATTATGACCTATGTTTTGATGGCCATCGAAGAAATTATCTTTATCGTCGTAACATATCTCGAATGTATTTTGCTCAGTTCTATTATTCATGCCGTTCACGCAGCCAGACATGTACCGAGCTTTGATCAGGATTATATGCTGATTCTCGGCTGTCAGATCCAGGAAGACGGGAGCCTGACCAATCTTCTGAGAGGACGCGCGGATCGAGCGATCCGTTTTGCCCGGCAGCAGGAAGAAAAAACGGGAAGGAAACTCATTTTTGTCCCGTCCGGCGGACAGGGATCGGATGAAGTGATGAGCGAAGCTGAAGCAATCCGGAATTACCTGGTATCAACGGGGATTCCGGAAAGTCAGATCCTGGTGGAAGACCAGTCAAAAAACACCTTTGAAAATCTGAAAAATTCGGCCGAACTTGTCCGGGAAGACTGGAAGAGCGGAAAAAGACAGACATGGCATAAACCCGGCAGAAAAAGCAAATCCGAAGATCGGGATCCGAAGATCGCTTTTTCAACGACAAACTATCATGTGTTCCGTTCCGGTATCCTGGCTTCTGAACAGGGGATCCATGCGGAGGGAATCGGCGCCCATACGAAAAGTTACTTCTGGATCAATGCCTTTATCCGTGAGTTCATTGCCAGTTTGTATTACGAATACAGGATACATATGAGAATCCTCGTATCGTTCGTCCTGTTGATGATCGCTTTGATCGGCCTGGTTTATATTTCAGTGCTTCTATGAGGGAGATTGCAGATGCAGCATCCGTTTTATCCATGGGAATATCCCATGCGCGTCACCCATTATGACGATGGTTATTACTGCTGGCGTGCTGAGATCGACCGCGATTTTGAAATGAGCGGGTATAAAACTACGATCAGGATCGTCGGGTTTATGTGTCTGGGAATTCTGATCTTTTCGGTGGTGTTGTCCTTCAGCTATGGATTCGATACGCTGCTCTGGACCCTGATACCAATCGTTGTGATCATGGGAATCACACTGCTGCTTGTCTGGCTTTTTTCCAGACATAAGGACAAGGCAATTCAGGGGTATGAGATGACCGATCATTTTGTTCGCTACGCACAGGCCAAAGGCGGTTATTTTTCGCTGAAGAATACCCGTGAAATGATCATTACTCCAACCTATGCCGAGCTTCGGGGCAAACCGGCAAAGATCCGGGTGTATTATCCTGCAGAGGATAAGGATCTGGTGAGCAGTCATCTGATGACACACGTACCGCTCGGAACAAAAATAACCAATGAATAGAGAGTTGGATCAGGAGCAGCTATGGCAGCAAGAAAAATTCAACGGTATAAACATGAGTCAGATGTTTCCTATGCACTGGGTGCAACACTGACCTTTGAACTCGTCAAGAGCCACCCTGAATGGGTGACCAGGGTTTTCCTAAGCTCTTCTCTGGAAGAAACGGAAGGCATAATCCGATTGAAGGATCTTTGTACACAGCATCGGATCCGTATCGAGACGAATGACAAAGCGTTCAACATTCTTTCTCCGAAAGGCAATTGTTATGTTATCGGAGAATTTCTGAAAACAGAAACACCGCTTGAAAAGGGTTCCCATATCGTTCTTGTCAATCCTTCGGATGCGGGCAATCTCGGGACGATCCTCCGTACTGCAACAGGCTTTGGACTCATCAATATCGCGATCATCCGAAACGCGGTCGACTTCTATGATCCCCGTACCATCCGGGCTTCCATGGGAGCGGCGTTTCACGTTCGGGTTGAATATTTCGATACGATCGAGGAATATATCGAGCGATTCCTGGAAAATGAGCGGTACGCCTTTATGCTTTCCGAAACAGCCCTTCCGCTGACAGAGGTAACGATCAGGCAGCCGTATTCACTGATTTTCGGAAATGAGGCGACCGGACTGCCGGATCGATTTAGTGACTTCTGTCAGCCGGTCATTATCCGGCACTCACACGATATCGACAGCCTGAATCTTCCGATGGCGGCCGGGATCGCAATGTATGAATTTACAAAAAACAAATGGCGGGAATCGTAAAGATCCCGCCATTTTTCTATTATAGTACCTTGTAGGGGTGCCACTTCAGATAATCCCCGGAAACAAGCTGATAGAAAATACCGTTCATTTCTCCCAGGATACTGTCGTGAAATCGTGATTCACCGTGAGAATGTGCATAGATGACCTTTTCTGCACCAAATTCCTCTGCTATACGGGTAAAGCCGCTTTCTCTCTCCAGAATATCCGTTGGCGGATAATGGAGAAACATAATAAACTTCCGATAGCCGTCTCCCCGCGCCTTTTCAAAAGAGATCCGCAGCCTCCCAAGTTCACGTTCGACCAGTTTTCGGGCGTGGGCTTCTTTTTCTTCATCCCAGCCAATGATCTGCCCTCGACGATTCAGATAGAACGGACCTTCAAAAGTGAAGCCTTTCGTTCCGACCAGTGCATAGTCTTCATAGGGGAAATAATTGTTCTGAAGAAAACAGA
>JAFOIR010000207.1 GCA_017420625.1 Bacillota bacterium | reverse complement strand
CTCTGAAAAACGAAAGCCATGTCTGAACCGGTAAAGGTCAGGACATGGCTTTTTTGTGTTTCGAAAGAGATTTTGTGCGAGGAATATCGACCGTGCTTACCGGATCTGGCCGTTGCCGGTCACGATGTACTTATAGGAACAAAGCTCCTCCAGGCCCATGGGACCGCGTGCATGCAGTTTCTGGGTGCTGATGCCCATCTCACAGCCAAGGCTGAATTCGCCTCCGTCGGTGAAACGGGTCGAAGCATTGACATAGACGGCCGCGCTGTCGACCTGCGAGGTGAAAGCAGCGCAGGCAGCAGGATCTTCTGCAACAATGGCGTCGGAATGATGGGTGGAATGCTCGGCGATATGATCGATGGCCGCCTGAACGGACGGAACGACCTTGACAGCGAGAATATAGTTCAAAAATTCCGTATCAAAATCCAGGGCGTCAGCCGGGGTCCCGGGTATGATCCGGGCAGCAGCTTCGTCGAGGCGAAGCTCCACCGGCGGTTTTCCGTAGATGGCGCGGTCATCGACGAGTCTGGTCTTCAGGGCAGGCAGCAAGGCTTCAGCTGCATCTTCGTGCACCAGCAGCACTTCGGCTGCGTTGCATACGCTCGGACGGCTCGTCTTGGCGTTGTCGATGATGGAAAGTGCTTTCTGAAGATCAGCGCTGCGGTCCACATAAATATGACAGATACCGGTACCGGTCTCAATACAGGGGACGATGGACTGCTCTACACAGGTCTGAATAAGACCTTTGCCGCCTCGCGGGATCAGCAGATCCACCAGGCCTCTCGCGCGCATGAGATCGACGGCGCTCTCGCGGCTGACATCTTCCACGAGCTGGATCAGATCGGGATCCAGTCCGGCCTGTCCAAGACCACCCTGCATGGCGGTCACGATAGCCTTTGCGCTTCTCCAGGCATCTTTTCCGCTTCGGAGAATACAGGCGGAACCGGCTTTGATCGCGAGGGCGGCCGCATCCGAAGTCACATTTGGCCGGCTTTCGTAGATGATGGCGATCACGCCCATCGGGACAGAGATCTTTTGGATCTTCAGCCCTTTGGCAGCTCCGTCTGTACGTGTGGTTTCCGAAAAGATCCGGCCAACCGGATCGGGAAGAGAAGCAACCTGCCGGATGCCGTCAGCCATTGCCTGGATCCTGCTCTCGTCCAGCATCAGACGATCGAGCATGACAGGCGAAATCCTTCCCTCTGCCTGGACCATGTCGAGAGAATTGGCAGCCAGAATGGGGCGGGTTTCCTGAACGAGGGCATCCGCCATAGCAAGAAGTGCGGCGTTCTTCTGATCGGTGGTATAAAGGCCTCCCTGCCGGGAGGCAGCTTTGGCAAGCAGCAGCAGTTCGTGTGTGGTTCTCATCTGTCAGTTCTCCTTCCTGGCGGTAAAGCGGGTGCCGGCAGCATCCGGTGCATTTTCGATGATGCCATAGAGATTCTCCGGATGGGCGCCGTTTGTGATGACGAGATCTGCGCCGGCATGCGTAACGATGCGGGCAGCATTCAGTTTGGTTTTCATGCCGCCGGTTCCGAGAGAAGACCCTTTCCCGGCAGCCAGAGCTTCAATCTCAGGGGTGATCTCACGGACCATAGGAATCAGTTTGGCGGTCGGATCCTTGTGCGGATCAGCTGTGAAAAGCCCTTCGATATCTGACAGAAGCACGACCAGATCCGCATTGGCGCATTCTGCGACGATGGCAGCCAGGGTATCGTTGTCCCCCACTGCGATCTCCGTCGTTGCCACGGTATCATTTTCGTTGATGATCGGGAGAGCATCCAGTTCGAGCAGGCGGTAAAGCGTGTTCTGGAAATTCTCCCGGCGGACAGGATGATCCAGATCCTCGCCGGTCAGCAATATCTGGGCAACGGTATGCCCATAAAGACGGAAATACCGATCGTAAGTGTCCATGAGTTCGCACTGCCCCACCGCGGCAGCTGCCTGTTTGGTGGGCATGTCTTCGGGGCGTGCCTTCAGCAGAAGCTTGCCTACGCCCATGCCGATCGCCCCGCTGGATACCAGGACGATTTCATGCCCGGCATTTTTCAGGTCGCTGATCACTTTGACGAGCTCTTCCATATGACGAATATTCAGTCGCCCGGTTGAATGGGCGAGCGTGGATGTTCCAACTTTGACGACGATCCGCATAACGTTCCTCTTTTCAAAAAAACATATGATATGCCAGTATATCAGCCGGAAGGCCTGATTGCAAGGACTGAAGTCTTGTCAGATGAGAAAAAGTGTGTTACAATGCAGTTATTAAAGATGTTTTTAAAACGTGGGGGTCGCCATGGGAGAGATCAGATACAATAAATCGATAGTCAAAAACATTAATGAAAGTTTGATTCGCAGAATGCTGCAGGGAGCCGGAACCTTTACAAAGACCAAAGTTGCCCGGGAGACGGGACTGAGTTTTCCGACCGTCAGCCGGATCCTGGACGAGATGGCTGAGAGCGGCGAGATTCTCGGCGGCGGCGTTGATCCGACCACCGGCGGACGGCACGCGCAGTCCTATGTGCTCAATCCGGAATATGCCTATGTTCAGTGCATCTATTTCCTGAACGCACGTACCATGCGCTCTCTTCTGATCAATGCAGTGGGAGAAAAAGCAGTGGAAGAAGATATTCCGATCACCGATCTGAAGGCAGCTGTTGAGGAAGGGATCGATCAGTGCATTGAAAAGAACCTGGCCAAGTACCCGATCAAAGCCATTTCGATCGGACTGCCCTGGGGCGTTTCGCAGGGAAAGATTCTTTTCGGAGCCAAACCGTTTGATCTGGAAAACTATCCGATTGAAAATCACCTTAAAGAAAAATTTGGGATCAGCGCTCGGGTCGAGAACGATATGAACTCCGTTGCTGCCGGCTGCTATGCCCGGATGTTCGGCCGGGACGAGAGGGTTTCTCTTGCCTGTCTGTCGGTAGCGGGCGGAGGCTGCGGCTGCGGACTGTTTGTCCGCGGTCATCTGGTCAGAGGACGGCATGGTTTTGCCGGAGAACTTCGGTATCTGGCGGAAGATCCTGAGAAGAATATGGAGAATATCTTTACAAACGGCAAGCTCATCAAAGCGCCGGTTGGCTATGTATCCCAGATGCTGGCTTCGGTCTGTGCAGTGGTCGATCCGGCCTATGTCGTTTTCTACCAGCGGCCGGATGTTCCGTTTGACCTTGCTGAAGTCAAGGAAGCCTGCCGCAGATTCCTTCCGGAGGATGTCGTTCCGGAAATGCTTGTTTCCGATACATT
>JAFOIR010000206.1 GCA_017420625.1 Bacillota bacterium | reverse complement strand
CGGTTGGCAAGATCCGCCTGTACGAAGGGATATTCGTCCGTTTCCGGTGTGCTTCGGCTCATCAGAACCACAGATGCGCCGGCATCGGCAAGACCTTTGGCCATGCCAAGGGCGAGTCCTCTTCCGCCGGTAACAAGAGCCCATTTGCCGCTCAGATCAAAACTCATATTCATCATATTTCCTCCGGAATATTGAAGATTCATGTTCTATGAATTAGAATATAGCAGGAAATATGTCAGTACGCAATGAATTTTAAGGAGGACCGTCCCAATGATCGAAATGGATTGCACCTGCAGCCAGAAACATCACAGCATTCCCACCGAAGTGATCGAGGTATCCGAACATGCCATCGAGAAAGTGCCGGAAATTCTGAAGGACTATCACCGAATCTTTCTGGTCGCGGATGAGAATACCTATGAAGTGGCAGGAAGAAGAGTCGAAGAGCTGCTGAAAGAAGCCGGGAATCTGTCTCACAGTTTCGTTCTGCCGTCCCCGGCGCTTCCGAATGCAGAGAGCATCGGCCGGGTGCTGATCGAGGCGGGCATCGAGCGTGAAGTGTATGATATCAATCTGTGGTCATACAATCCGGATTATATCCTGGCAGTAGGTTCCGGCTCGATCAATGATACCTGCCGGATGGTCAGCTACCGCCTGGGCATTCCGTACGGAATCGTGGGAACGGCCCCTTCCATGGACGGCTATGCTTCCGTTGTGGCGCCGCTTCTGAACGGAAGAAAGAAGATCGTTTACAACTGTTCGATCGCGCGTCATATCATCATCGACCTTTCGATCAATGCCGAAGCGCCTTATCCGCTCCTTCTAAGCGGTGTCGGTGATATGATCGGCAAATATGTGGCGATCCTTGACTGGGAGATCAGCCGCGACCGGAACGGAGAATATTTCTGTGAAAAGATCGCGGACATGGTGGTGAAAGCCACCGACCAGTGTTTGGAGGCATCGAAAAATCTGGAAAGCCGGGATCTTTCCGCCATCAAAGCCGCCAGCGAAGGCTTGATCCTTTCCGGCGAGTGCATTGCTTTCTGCGGATCGTCCCGTCCGGCCTCCGGTACGGAGCACATGATCGGACAGACCTGGGAAGTCATGGATGTCGAAGAAGGAAAAATCCCCAACCTGCATGGAATCGAGGTTGGGGAAGGCGTATTTGTTGCGGTGGAGATCTTCCGCAAACTGTATCAGGAAACGAAGGATGCTCATCTGAAAGGCCTGATCGAAAAATATCTGCCCGCCTTCCAGAAGATCGAAGACCTGCAGCAGGTACTCAAGATCCCCTTTACCGTCACAGACAAGGGCCGCTTCGTGGAAGGCATCCTGCGCGGGCGTACCTTCCGGGAGCGCTACACGATCCTCCAGTATCTGTATGATCAGGGACAGCTGGAGACCTACGCAAGCGAAGTCTACGACACCGTGATGAAGAAATATTTCTTCCGCACCTTCAAAGAACAGTTCCCGGACTGGATATAAAAGAATAGACTTTCATTCCCTTTTGCCATACCGTGAGCGGGCAAGAGGGAATGTTTTTTTAAAAAATATGCAAGTTGGAATATTTTTTAGACAAAAAATATGCTCAAAGGAATATTTTTTAGAGTTATTGCGTCTGCGAAGGGATTGTGGTATACTCCAGGCGTGAGGTGGAATCATGTTAAAACGAAAAATTCTTGTTCAATTATCCGAATGGAAAGATCAACATACAGATAAATGTCTGGTCATCAGTGGAGCCAGACAGGTCGGAAAGACCTACATAGTCAGAGAATTTGCCAAAGAGGCGTATACATCGTATATTGAGTTAAACTTTATAGAAAATCCAGGACTCGCATCCATATTCATGGGAAGTTTGGATACGGATAGTATTCTTATGGGTATTCGTCTGAATTATCCGGACAAACAGATCGTTCCAGGAGAAACACTTATTCTTTTGGATGAGATCCAGGAATGCACCAATGCGATCACGGCTTTAAAATTCCTTGCGGCTGATCCTCGGGTTGATGTGATCGCTACAGGGTCTCTACTGGGGCTCAAGTATAAAGGAAATACGTCCTATCCAGTCGGATCCGTATATTATTTGGACATGTATTCATTGGACTTCGAGGAGTTCCTGTGGGCGCTTGGAATAGATGATGACATTATAGCATCTCTTAGAAAGTGCTATGACCAAAGGGATCCTGTTCCATACGGAATCCACAGAAGGATCATGACATATCTGCATCAATACATGGTTATCGGCGGGATGCCGGAGGTCGTAGATCAGTTTGTGAAAGAACAGGATTATCATGCGGCGGACATGATCCAGAGACGAATATATCGGGATTATCTGGCGGATATCGCGCGATATGCGGATCCCAATATCAAAATCAAAGCAGAAAAATGTTTTCGATCCATTCCTCTGCAGTTGAATAAAGAAAACCATAAATTCCAGTATTCTGTCGTAGAACACAGAGGAAACGCGAAAAAATTCGAGTCAAGCCTTGACTGGATCATCAACGCGAATATGGCGGTCCCGGTCTGCAATGTCAGTAAAGTGGAATACCCTCTGGCGGCATTTGCGATCGATGACAATATTCGTTTGTATAATACAGATATTGGTTTATTGATATGTACTTATGATTATTCTCTGAAAAAAGCTTTGCTGGAGGAGGAAGATTTCTTTGATAAAGCATTGGACAACCCTGTCCTCAAAACAGCCAAAGGAGGGTTGTATGAAGCGCTCATCGCGGACATGCTGATTAAAGGCAGACATTCCAATATCTTCTTCTATCGAAATGAACCTGGGACAGTAGAGATCGAGTTCCTTATAGAAAAAGCGTTCGGAGTACTGCCTATAGAGGTAAAAGCCGGAAGAAATGGAACAAGATCACTCAATACTATTCTGAAAAATGAAGATATCAAATATGGACTAAAGTTGGCTGATCAGAATATTGGTGTAAGCGAAAAGAAGATTACTATGCCATTATATATGGCTATATTTATCTGATTTATTTTTAGAAGGAATAGCTTTCCTGGGCCTTGGCAAATGGACCGGGCAGAGCAGACAGGCTGCGATGATCTCCGAAGAAGTCGGTATCGAAGATGATTGGCGTTCCGTCGGTATTTTCGAAGCATTCTTCCGGCTCGAAGGCCTTGCCCAGGGTCTCGGTGGTGATGATGCCGGCCCGGAAATCCTTCAGAAGATCATAAATGTTGGTTTCAAGAACAGGCTTCCCATCTTTCTCAGCGAGACGCACATAAGCGGGCTCAGCAGACTGATAGGGAGCCTTTTCGTGCTGGCAGATCGTAGCGCCATTGAAGTAGGCGTTGCCGCCGAGCCAGACCGGAAGATGTCCGAAGTGATATTGTGCCAGGGCTCTCATATCCGGTTCCTGTCCCATCATGAAGTGGGAGATCCATTCCTCATAGGTGGGGAAAACGTCGAAGGGAGCGGTTCCAACGGTCGTGTAGTCGTTGTCGGTCGGAACTTTGTCTTCCTTGATGGGATGGGTCTGGACGAAGATGTTGTTGTAGATCCGGTCGTCGCCGTGCAGGATCGTCATGAAGCCAGCGACTTCCGTGCGATGACGGATGTGGTAAGGCGTATAGCGAGGTTCGCGCTGACCGTTGACAATGGAATCCACGCCGGAGTTCACCAGAACGAAGGAACCAAGCATCAGGTTGTGGACAAAAGCCAGGCCTTCGCTGGGGATCGCCGCAGAGACTTCGGAAAGAAGCACATTGTTGTCGACGAGCGTCGGGCCATGTCCGACTTCAATAAAGATGTCGTTGGAGAACATGGCGCCAAGTGCCGGTTTGGCGGTTTTCGGACGGGTATTGTCGTGCATCAGATTCTGAGAGATTCTGGCACCCTGAGCTTCCCAGTCCAGCCAGACGCCCATGATGCAGTTGTGGATATGATTGCGGCGAATCGTCACATCGATCGCTGCGTGCAGCTTGATGCCCGCCGTCTCGGCGCCGCCCAGCTGCTGGGAATTGCAGACGTGGTGGATATGGCAGTCCTCGATCGTTGAGAAAACAGCGCCCATGCGGCCGACGATACCGGTCTGTTCACAGTGATGAACATGGCACCGGCGGATGATGTGGCTGCCCACTTTTTCCTTCAGCCATCCATGATACTGACCGCGGCAGACAGCGTCGCGCTCCATCTGGGTGGGACTCTTGACATGTCTGGTATAGAAATACATGTCGTTTTCAGGATCGCGGTACTTGCCGAGCGAGATACCGCAGCAGCGGCTGTTGTGGACTTCACAGTCCTCGATGATCCAGCCCTTGGACCAGTGCGGACCG
>JAFOIR010000205.1 GCA_017420625.1 Bacillota bacterium | reverse complement strand
TGTAAGTAGCATCGAACATCGTGAAGATGGGACGCTGCTTGGGGTCGTTGGTCAGACAGGTCTGTGCAGACTTGGTGACGACACACTGGAAGGTGTAGCCGATGATATAAACGGCATACATGATGATGAACGCAATGAATCTTCCGCCGTTCGGAATGATGGGCAGCAGACGGAACATGGCGAACGTCATCGCAAAAAGAATCAGGTTACCAACGATAATGAACGGGCGGTTCTTACCGAGTTTGGTATTGGTGTTGTCGACGATCATTCCGATGAACGGGTCGGTAACGCCATCCCAGATTCTCATGATGGTAACGATACTGCCGGCCAGAACAGCGCCAACACCGACAATACCTACCAGGAAGTAGGAGATCGAACTGACCAGCACCAGGTACGCATTGGTAGCGGTGTTATTCAGTGCATAACAGCCGATTTCCCATAATCTCGCGCGATGAATACCGGTTTTCGGATCATCCAAAGGCAATTTGGACATAGGTTTCCCCTCCTAAGAATAAAATAGAGTAACCTTAGTATATCTCGATTTAAAATTGCCGTAAATTGCAAATTATCTAATTCTGTATTGCAATTCGTTCCAGATTCCTTTATACTGCGAGATAGATAAACCGGAGGTTTTTCCCATGGAATTTGATATCCGTCAGGACTCTTATACATTTAAGCACTCTTTCTCCGAAAAACCGGATCTTTCGCAGGAACGTTTCAAAGAACACTTTCACAGAGAATATGAATTTCTGTACTTTGTTTCCGGCGATGCAAGCTACAGCCTGCAGCACCGCACCTATCAAATAAAACCGGGTTCGCTTCTGATCGCGAAACCCGGCGAATATCATAATATCATCTTTCATTCCACCGCTCCCTACGAGCGATATGTGATTCGTTTCTCTCCTGATGCGCTTCCGCCGGAGATCCGGCCTTATCCGGCCATTTTTGATTCTGTCTATTATATCAAGGATACACAGTTATCCTTGTTCTTCAGTCAGATGGATCATCTTCTGCCTTCTCTTATTCCTGAAACCCGGTTTACATCCTGCTATGGGGCACTTATGCTCCTGCTTTCTCTTCTTACAAGTTCGGATCAGCTTCGTCAAAAAGCCGATTTCATCGATTCCGAGTTAAGGCAGATGCTGCGACTGATCGACAGAGAACTTCCGCGGATCCACAGCGTCGACGATATTGCCGGACAGATGCATATGTCCCGTTCCGCGGTTTACCGGCTTTTTGCTTCCAGGATGCATACCCCGGTCATGACCTATGTCCGAACCCGAAAATGTATGAACGCCCGCACGATGCTTGCACAGGGCATCCCGGCTTCCGAGGTCGCGGGGTCTCTTGGATTTACTCACTATTCCTCTTTTTATCGGGATTACGTTAATCTATTTGGTGAAGCCCCTTCTGCCCCGTCCGTAAAGTAAAAGCAATAACGTCCATGCGCGCTTTTCCACGCGCTTCAAACGTGATCCGATCCGCCTCCCCTGGAGAATAATAGGTCATCGTAAGCACCTGCTCTCCTCCGTTTACAAAGATCTCGCTGCTGTACCGATCAAGCAGGATCCGAAGATTCAGCATGCCGCTTTGTTTTTGCACACGGCAGCTTCTCATATGGACGAAGTCCTGCGTAAAACCGGCCTTCGAGCGGTCGATCGTCAGAACAGAAGTTTCAGGATCAAATATGATCCTGCATTCATGTTGATCATCTTTCGCAAAACGAAGAACGAACGATTCACAGGAAGTCTCTTTTTCAATCCGGATCGTCACATTAAGATCCATCACTCTGCCGCGGACACCGCTTAGTTCGATTTCTTCTTCTCCTACCGCGATATTTTCATAATGGACCTTTTTCTCATGCAGGCTTTCGATCTCCCGAACCGGACTTTGAATCAGTCTTCCGTCCCGGATCGAAAGTTCTCTCGGAATGGTCATTTGCCCGAACCAGCGATGATCTTCCGGAACAAAGCAGGAAGCCCAGCTCTGCATCCATGCGATCATGATTCTTCGTCCATCCGGCATCTCAAATGTCTGAGGTGCATAGAAATCCAGTCCGTGATCGATCGTCCGGACACTTTGACGGATAAACATTTTTTCCTTTTCGTCTACTGATCCGATCAGACAGATCGTGCCGGCTCCATCATAAAACTCCAGATCTTTCTGTTTCATCTCCATGGGGCTGGTGATGATCACTGCCTGCCCGTCCAGGAAAAAGAAATCCGGACATTCCCACATCGTTCCGTACTCATTCCGGCAGCGGTCCAGGATCGAACGAAAATGCCAGCTGAAACCATCTTCACTCTCAAAAAGCAGCAAAGCACCGCTGCCGTCATCACTTCGGTTGCCGATCACACATGCATATGTACCGTCGTTCCAGCGAAAGATCTTCGGATCACGAAAATCGGTCTGACTGAAGCCTTCCGGCACATCCTTCCCTGTAATGACCGGATTGCCTTCATATTTATCATAATTCAGTCCGTCTCCCACCGCGAGGCATTGTGTCTGCAGCATTTCAAATCCGGACTTTGCTTTCTTCGGATGAACGCCGGTATACAGGATCAGCTGCCGACCGTCACCAAGTTCGATCGCTGAGCCGGAAAAACAGCCGAAGCTGTCATACGGCTCATCCGGTGCCATCGCAGCCGGAAGATAGTCCCAGCTGAGAAGATCCGAGGAAACCGCATGCCCCCAGTGCATGGCATTCCATTTTGCTTCATAAGGATAATACTGATAAAACAGATGCACTTTTCCCTGATAGAAAGATAAACCGTTGGGATCATTCATCCATCCGGTTCTGGGGGTGAAGTGAAAGACTGGTCTGTCATCCGGGGAAATCTGTTTTTCTGCCGCCTCTTCAAACTCTCGGGCTTTTTTTAATAATTCACTCATTTCATTGTCCATTTCAGAATCTGATCAGCCATATCCGGAACATCTTTGATCCAGGTGATATAGCCTTCCAGGGAATCTGCCTTCAGTCTCAGTGATTTAGCTTTGGGGTTGACAAAGGTCCTGCATTTCTTTTTCGCGTTTCTGGCCTCCTGGATCATGTTTGCCCCGGATGCATTTCCATCAAAGGCAAGCAGGATGGAAGGACGGCGTTTGAATACTTCATAAGCGATACTCTTATAAAGGCCCATACTGGAAGGTTCGATCGCTACCCGAACGCTGACAGGCGCTTTCCGGATACGATTTTGTTCCGCCGCATCCACACGAGCCGGAACGAATGCATAGATTTCAAATCGCCCCTGATTATTTTCCGTGAGGTACTTTTCATGACCTGACAGCTTGTGTCCGACAACGAAACAAACCTTTTCTGGATCTGCTTTGGCCAGCAGTTCATCGATCAGACGTTTCTCCTCTTCTCTTACGATCGTTCGATGCCGATCATTATTGAAACTGCCGCCGCAGATGAGGATAGGTGTTTTCTCCTCCGGCATCTCCCTGATCTGAGATATAAAGGCCTCTGTTGCATCCATCTGTTCCTTTGTGATGATCAGCGTAGCTGCTGTCTCTTCCGTCTGATGGATGCGATCGGAGTAATAATCTTCAATTCTGCTCTTCGAACTTTCCCCGATGGCTTCTTCGAACTCGTGCTTTTTTCTTTGAAAAGCCTTAAGCCCGTCTTTTCGGATCTTTTCCTGTGTCTCGTTCATTGCCAGAAGATCCCTGTGGGAAAGCTCCAACAGCTTTTCCAGCGACAGCTGTTCGTCGATGGGATCTGTTCCATAAAGCGCAGCGCCATCGGTTCCCTGTACACAATCTACGCCGGCAGAAAGGTAACTCTTCAGCGGATGCTGGGTGACTTCACTTAAGTTATTCAGACGGACATTCGAGGTGATCTGGAATTCCAGAACTACTCCCTGCGCTTTGATCTCAGCAAGCAGAGCTTTTCCTTTGGCAGAAGATAGATTTGAAGTATAAAGACCGTGGCCTACCCGCATCTTCGGCATTTTCTGTCCCTTC
>JAFOIR010000204.1 GCA_017420625.1 Bacillota bacterium | reverse complement strand
TCTCAGATATCCGCCTTCACTAAAGAAATATTGTCTTACATTATACAATGCTTCATTGGTGAGATTCTTGGCTGCGCGGCAGAGCTGACGCAAGGAAGAGAAGTCTTCTTTAGACAGATGTTTGACCTGCTGTCTTACGGTAAGATACAAGGTATGTTCCCCTCCTTTCCCGAAGAGTAAAGCGCTATAATGCGACATATTGTTGCGCTTATTATATCATATCCCGGAAAAGCAGGCAAGAGAAAACTACGATATTGTCGTTATTGAGTTTAAACTGAAGGCCGTCATTCATCCCACACCTGTAGAGGAAGGGGTATTCTGACGGGTTTCGATAAATCAACCGTACGAACTATCTTATCCACAGATTGGAAAGGATAGTCGGTCAGGAAGACTTCAGGCCCAGACGAGTCTTTTATTCATTGAAATCTCTGGGTGAGATATAAGCCAAAAAGAATGGCCAACCCACAGATTGGAAGAGATCCTTCGTCAAGTTGATCAGCCGCCCAGAGAAACAAAAAAGCTCTGGGCGGCGCGGTTTAAAATCAAAGAATCCGCCCCAAAGGCTTGGAACGGATTCAGAAAACCCTGATTTTGAGCCCAATCTTGTCATAATTGAAGAGAATCATCGATAGTATTTATCAATTCCTCCGTACCCCATGATCAGCTTACCGCTTCGGGTTTTATCTATGAAATTGTTCAACCTCTTTTGAAATTCTTCCGGCCGTTTTCGCGCCGCTTCAATATACGCGATCCGGATTCGCTTATATGGCTCGGAGAACTGCTGATAATGATTCCAGACCGTTTCATCTTTTTTCAGTTCATCGATGATATCCTCCGGAAAGACAAAAGGTGTTTGGATGATGGGAAGCACGCTGTCCCTGACCTTTGGGTGTATCATACCATGCGCTTCCAGCCAGATCAGTCTTTCTATGTTTGGCTGTGAGTAGGCGCTGCCTGGTTTTCTCGGTGAGAACCGCCGGATACAATGCATTTCATCCAGATGCTTGTTGGTGCTGTCGATCCAGCCGAAGCAAAGCGCTTCTTCTACTGCATCGTTATAAGAAAGACTCTTTTCTCCGGATTCTTTCATTGGGAAAACAAACCATATCTCCGAAGCTTCTTCGAAATGCGCCAGAAGGTACGCCCTCCATGCATTTCTGTCACTAGAATAAAAAGTCTCCATCTTCTCTGCCCCATCCAGAACTGCTGTATTGATGTCACATCAACTCAAAACTGATCAGTCTGATTATATCATTGCCTCTGGGGTCTTGTCATTATTTGTTCCAGCACTCTGTGACTTTTACCGCGTCTCCGTTCTTCACGAAGCGGAAGAACTGCATTCTGTCTCCGGCTTCCGGTTCTTTTTCTCCAGGTTTATGAGTGACTATCGTATAATGGATGGCTGCCCAGTCACCGCTGATCAGCATACTGTCAAAATACAGACGCTTAGGCGAAGTATTCTCCATTTGTTCTTTCACTGCTGCTTTATAGGCAGACAGATCCATGACTTTTCCGGAACCAGCGACTGCCTTCAGGTCGGATGAATAGAATTGATCAGACCACTCATCCCATGCCTCATAGCCGTTGTTCCACTTATCAAACTCGGTAAGCAGAGCCAGGCGAATGGCATCTGCCATTTCGCTGTAATCGGTGGTAGGGTTGAGCACCGGATATTTCTTTGAAAGATCGTCCGTCTCAGGAATTTTGTAGTTTACAATCTCTTCAAACTGCTTTTTCTGGATCTCGGTGCTTTCCGGTCCACGGAACATGGACATTCCCTGATAGCCTTCATCCTTTGGCGCGCCCCAGCCTTCTACCACACGGGTTCCAAGTGGATCACCGTAGTCTTTGAAGTTCACGAACTCCATTACACTGCCTGGAATCTCACGACCGCCGGCGAGGGTTGTAATATCATAATGGATCGCACACCAGTCATCGCAGATGATCATATTGCGGAAGGCCCCCATCAGTATACCTACTTTTTTCAGCGTGATATTCATCGCTGCCTGATATTCTGCCAGGGTTAGTCTCGCTCCGTGGACATTGTAGATGGAATCCGGTGTATAAAGAATATTTCCCCAGGCTTTCCATGCGTCAAAACCTCTATTCCAGTTTTCAAATCCTGTCAGCAGACGATTCTGGATTTTCTCTCCGATACCAGGTTCGACATGTGTGGGATTAAGGACAGGGAACTTTTCAAGAAGTTCTTTGGTATTATCATAACTATTTAAAATTTCAACGTTCTGTTTGTTTTCGTTCATGGTTGTTACCTCCGTGATTTAGTATGACCCTATTCTATCCCCGGAGTATTTGCGAATTGCTTTTGTTTTGTTAAAGAAATGTTATAAATCAAAAACTACCGGTTTTTTGCCGGTAGTTTTGATTCTCTGGTCAACAGCCGATCCGATCAGACGTTGATCTGATTCTGAGGCTTTTTTTGTTTCTTTACATGATTGGCGTGTACAGTATAGTCCGATTCGTTATTCTCTGCTAGATACTGCAGACGGGCAATATGTTCTTTCCTGCTCAGAAGCTGGAAGTCCGGATCCTGAAGGATCTGTTCCTTTGCCAAAGTCAAAGTTTTCTTGTTCACGGGCTGCGTTGCATCCATCTTCCGAAGAGCAAACAGCGTAGCATTGCGGGTGAGAATAGACTCCTGGCTGTGAGCTGCCATGTTCAGCGCCTTTGCCATCTTCTCAAACTTTTTGATCTTTGCGGTATCCTTTGGCTGCTCTTCATTCAGGGTCTTAATCGCTTCGTAGATGACTCTTTCCAGATAATCATTCTGCTTGACCAAATGGGAATTAAACGGTTCACTCTCTTTTCTTCGCTTTTCTTTAAATCTGTCTAATGTTAACGGCATAACGATCTTCCTTGGGTTTCATTAATCCTGAAATCACTGTATATTTACAGTGCTGAAAAGATCCTGGCACCTCTGGTATCCAGCCAGCGGAGCAAACCAGCACTGGCTCCGCCAAAAAGTACCGTCCAGATGAGCAGGTACGGTACTGCACCGATCCTGCCAAAAAACAGATACAGTCCAACCGGCAGAATACTGATCAGCCAACCGCCAAGAAGTACGATCATGATCGCTGCTGTTTGTTTAATCGGAACTACTTCACTGGTCCAGCCCAGAACCGGCAGCCTTGTGCCGATCACGGTATCAAATAACGCTAAAAAGATGGAAAAGGCGCCTGTCACGATAACCAGCATGATTTTGACCGCCAGGGATCCCGGCACGATAACAGCGATCGAAACAGCCGTGAACAACATGAGCGGAAAGCTCAGGATCAGCTGTGCGAGTGCTTTAGACCGCAGTATGGTTTTGGGGTGAACAGGCAGGGATTGCGGGATCCAGAGACTTTTCCCTTCCAGCGAGACAGCCGGCGTAGCCGTATCGATCATGCTCGACATCATAAACAGTGCCGTCAGCAGAATCATGGCTGTCAGATTCGGTATGGCGCCTAACACAGAATTTAAAACTTCACAAATTTCCTTTCCCTTAATCAGCAGAAGGATACCGGATGCCGGGATCAGTAATATACTGAACCCGCAGTTAAGCATATAGTTCGAACTGGATATGAATCGCCGAAGTTCTTTTTGAGCCAGAGCCTGCATGGGGCTTTTCGCTCGTACGATTTTTTCCTGATACCTGACTTTCGGTGCAGCGGCACTGGATGTGGCGATCTTGATGAAACTTCTGGACAAAAGACGCCATACAAGAAAGCTGAGTAAAGCAATGATTGCAAGAAAGATCGCTGCAGACAGGAAATCACCTTCTCCAATCCGGCCGAACAAATAGACGCCGTAAGCAGCTCCCTTGACCCGGTTTCCATACATAACAGCATTTTTGATCAGATCCTGGATCAGATCCACTGCCTGAAAATAAACATAATAGTAAATACCTACGACAGCCAGGGCAATCAGTGTCGTGATGATGCTCTTGTTTTTCAGCTTAAGGCTCAGTTTGGCAACGACCCAGCCGAGTGTTACGGATAAGAGCATCACGATGGCTGTAATGATCACGAACAGCAGTATTCCGCCAGCTATCCTCCCTATACCAGCCTTTGCAACGATCCAGTCCACGATCAGGGTGGGGATCATGACAACACCGGCATACATCACTCCCATCAGAAATACCGTGATCAGGCGAGAAGTCATGATCGTACGGACCGGGATGGGAAGGGATAACAGAAGGTCATTATCTTTTGCCAGATACAGGCCGGAATAGGTACTGAACACACTGCCGAAAGCGCCCAGAATGATCGCGAGACAGCTCATGATCACATAATACAGCCAGCCTGCGTTTGCCGCATTCAGGCCTCTGTTCAGACTGATGGCCAGAGTCGTAATCAAGCCCCCCAGAACGACCACCATCATAACTACAAAGAAGATGATCCATAAGGTGACCTGTCCTTTGGAGCGCATTTTGTTTTTCTTTGCATCAAAAAAGTAGCCCCTGAACACTTCCAGAAACTGTTTTTTTATCAGAAATTTCAGCATTTACTCAGCCTCCAGTTCCAGGAATACCTCTTCCAGACTGTCATCACCTTTTACTTCTTCCATCGTTCCGGCCTTGATAAGTTTGCCCTGTTTGATGATTGCGACCTTGTCGCACAGCTTTTCCGCAACTTCCAGGACATGGGTCGAGAAAAAGATAGCACCGCCTTCGTCGCAGTGTTCCCGCATCATCTGTTTGAGAAGATGGGAGGCTTTCGGATCCAGCCCAACAAAAGGCTCATCCATCACGATCAGTTTAGGCGCATGGATCCAGGCAGCAATCACTGCCAGTTTCTGCCTCATACCATGAGAATAGGCGGAGATGGGCTGAGCCAGATCAGAGCTTAGTTCCAGTAGATCTGCATATTTACGGATCTTCTCCTGTCTCACATCCGCAGGGATTCCAAAGACGTCCGCGATAAAATTGAGATATTTGATCCCGCTCATGAAATCATACAGATCCGGGTTGTCCGGAATATAGGCAAGAATCTTCTTGCATGTGATCGGATCCTCTGTAATCGAATGGCCATCGATCATGATTTTGCCCTCATCGAACGCCAGAATCCCTACAACGCTTTTCAGTGTCGTCGTTTTACCGGCGCCATTATGTCCGATAAACCCATAGATCTCTCCCGGATGAATATGAAGCGACAGATCTTCGACCGCCGTCTTCTCTCCGTATCGTTTAGTCAGATGTTCAATCATCAGCATGGCTGTGCATCTCCTTATATAAATATAGAAAATTGCCATGACAAGAATACCATAATGTTTCTTGCCATGGCAACTGATTTCTTTTCAATATCTTATGATTCCTGCTTCCCCAACATCAGATCGAAGGAGACAGAGTTCATGATCATCTCAAGGACGCGGGCTGCACAGGCACGCATATCATCGAGATCGAGCCATTTGCCGCGATCGATGCCGCGATAAGTCACGGTCTTGCTTCCATCTGCATTCTCACTGACGAGGGCTTTCCCCTGTTCGACAAGTGATGCAATCTTCTCATTCAGCGCTGTTCCGGCAGCAACCGCTCGAGATACGATATCCTTACCATCCGGTGTCAGTTCGAAGGAATTCCAGAACTCCACATGGTCGGTCATAAAGCCTCCGTAGATCGGATAGTCCACGCTCTTCACATATCCATCCTCTGCGAACTCCGGCTCCTTGCCATAGAAGGCTGCTGCCAGAAACTCACTGCGGTAACCACCCATGATCAGGTCGTTGCCGGCGTGAAGATCATAGGGCTTCATGCTCTGGCTGCCCCAGTCGGTCATGACCAGACCCTTAAAGCCCCATTCGCCGCGAAGCACCTCGGTGAGGAGCTCATAGTGAGAGGAGGTATGCGTTCCGTTGACGCAGTTATAGCTCGACATCACGGTCATCGGATCAGACTGCCGTACACAGATCTCGAATCCTTTCAGATAGATCTCGCGCAGCGCACGTTCGGAGACGGTCGCATTGGTGATCGGGCGATCCTGCTCCTGATTGTTGCAGCAGAAATGCTTGATCGAAACGCCTACACCCGGGGTTGTCTGAACACCGATGACAGAGGCTGCACCCATCACTCCTGTAAGCAGCGGATCCTCGGAGAAGTATTCAAATGCGCGGCCGCAGAGAGGATCACGATGAATATTCATGCCAGGTCCAAGAATGACGGCCTGATGATAGAAGCCCAGTTCTTTACCGATCCCCTCGCCATAGAGCTTTGCTTCTTCACAGTCAAAGGTCTGTGCGATCAATATCCCGACGGGATTGCAGGTCGTCTGGCAGAAACCCAGGTGAAGTCCGGCAGGACCATCTGTCATCCGCAGTTCAGGGATTCCCAGTGTCTTTGTAAAGATCTTTGAAGTAGCGCCGCTGGAAGTGGGCCCATTGATCAGCCTGACAGGTGTCGTAAGACGATTCTTTGTTTCATAGGGCGATTCAAAGGCGGAACCGGCGACCAGCCGGAACAGAACTTCCGGCTCGAGAGATTTAACAAAGCTGTCGAGCGATACTCTGCCCTCTTTGACATCGATCAGCGTTGCATCAGAAGCTGGTTCAACCGCTGCAAAACGTTTCTGGTTCAGCTTATCGGACTCATGTGTATGGCAGGCTCCATCCACGGTTTGACAATCCCGGGCCTGAAGAAAGACCTCGAAGGCGGGATCGGCGGTCTCATCCTTGCGAGCCGGAGGCTGCAGAGTGTCGATCTCATGATCCGGCCGGACTTCATTT
>JAFOIR010000203.1 GCA_017420625.1 Bacillota bacterium | reverse complement strand
GGAATCCTCGCAGACCGAGTCCAGCACTTCGCAGGAGTCTTCCAAGCCGGAAGAATCATCCCAGAGTACCGAGTCGTCTGTACAGGAGGAATCCTCAGAACAGCCTTCGGAAGAGTCCTCTGAAGATCCCTACGTAGAACCAGGAACCGACGAACCCATCCTGGATGCTTCGAACTATCAGGAAGCTGACTGGTATATTAACGCTCAGCCCGGAATGCAGCAGTTTTTTGATATCGCCATGATGTTCTATGAAGATTATCACGTGTCCAGAATGGGTCTTTACTATGATCTTCTGGAAATGACCAGTGAAGAAGACAGAGACTGGATCATGGAACATGTGGATCTCCTGAATTTGGACTATTATACCAATGCACTGATCTGCGCAAATGAGCACGTAGAGAACTGGCATTATTCTCCTACCGATCTTCGAAATGTTCTGACAGGAAATGATAAATTTACAGAAGACGAAGCCGACTACGCCATGGCAAACGTCGATGTTGACTGGTATGAAGAGGTTCTGCAGGAAGCCGCATATTATCTGGAGACCCATGAAACCAGCCCGCCATACGATATGAAAACGACCATGACAGGCGACAACTGGCTGGGCAACTGGCCGGAAGACCTTGTAGACTACGCACTGGCATATTACTCCGACTCCTTCAATGATATCTGCCTGAACGAGGCTGCCTATTACGTTGAGACGATGTCTGTCAGCGAAAACTTCCTGCTTGAAACACTGCAGGCTGGAGGTTTCAATGAAAGCCAGATCGACTACGCCATAACATACTGCGGCGCCGACTGGGACAAGGAAGCCATCGACGCAGCCAACAGCTACCTCAACGACTTCCCCGAATGTGACCATTCTGATCTGTATGCCGAGCTGACGCTGGCTTACGGCTTCACGGATGATCAGGCGGCGCAGGCCTGTACTGTCGTCGGCAAATAAGATCATCATCAACCTGACGTTCGATATACTTCCTGGAGGTTGTTACTATGAAACAGATCCTCATTTCGATCGTTTTAATTATCACGCTGGCCATCGGCTCACTGAGCTCCTGCACCAGTAAGCTCGCCAGCTGCACAGGAGGCGAAGACCCGACATCTTCCACCGTCACCGGTGAGATCAGTGGAAGTGAGAGCTCCGGCAAGACCGATCCCTTCGGCAAGCCTACGGATTCGTCCGGTGAGCACTATTCCGAAGCCAGCCACACCGGAATCGGCGACAAGAAAGATGAGACCTCCGGAACTTTAAGCGGTGAAGACCACGAATCTTCGAAGCCGGAAGAATCCAGTTCCAAACCGGAAGAATCCTCGAAACCGGAATCCAGCTCGAAACCCGAGTCCTCCTCAAAACCGGAATCCTCCTCAAAGCCAGAATCCAGCTCCAAACCAGAGTCCAGTTCTGCACCGGAATCTTCATCCGAATCCAGTTCGGAATCTTCCTCTGAAGCATCTTCTGCACCGGAACTCTCCGAAAATGAGAAAGCTGTTCTGGAAGCAAAAGAACTTCTGAAAAAGATGTGGTATTCCCGCATTGGATTGGTGACAGCCCTTAAGGGAGAAGGTTTTTCCGACAGCGCTGCAACCTACGGCGCGGCCAACTGCGGTGCCTCCTGGAATGACGAGGCCGTCCGGGCCGCCAACTACTTCGGCGACGGCAGTGTCGTCCGCAGCCCCAATGAAATCCGGAACCTGCTGATCAACGCGGACTTCACCTCCGCCGAGGCTGACTACGGCGTGGCCAACTGCTCCGTCGACTGGGCAACCATGGCGAAGAAAGTGGCAAAAAATGCTGTTGATTATGATACCTGGAGCTACATGGCACTGGGCAACAATATGTATGGCGACGGATTTGATTCGGCCGATATTAACGATGCACTTGCGCAGTTCACCGAGGATGACTGGAACAACGAAGCGGCTGAATGTGCAAACGACCTGTTCGGCAGTCAGACATTTATGGGTCTCGTGAATGATATTCAAGGGGAAGGCTTCACCTACGATCAGGCAGTCTACGGCGCGAACAACTTCGGAGTCAACTGGTACAGCGCTGCGGAAATAGATGCACAGAATTACATTGCAACTAACCTCACAGGTTATGATAATGTCCTGGCCTATCTGGAAACGACGTTGGAATATTCCCATGATCATGCAGTGTACGGTGCTGGTTCCATCAACTATTTTAATGTTGCAAAAGAAATAGCAGATGGTATCAATACATCGTACGGTGAGCTCTATAATCTTCTGATCAGCTATGGATTTGTACATGCAGAAGCACAGGATGCCTGCAAGGCACAGGACTTCACACAGAAAGCGAAGAACAGGGCACAGGATTATGCCGGCTGCGATTACTACGAGATTATCGATTATCTCATGAACGAAGGATTTACAGAAGAACAGGCATATGCAGGGTCCGCTTCGACGGGTGCCATTCTTTCGAATGATCCGTGTTATATAGATGCAAATTACTATCAGACGGTCATGTATCCTACCTGCTCAGAGGCAGAGATGGTCGCCTACCTTACCAGCTGTGGCTATTCTCCACAAAGGGCCGCTCTGGTTGCAGATGATATCTTCAACGCCAAAGGCTAAGGAGGTCATATCATGAAACAGATCCTCATATCCATCGTCCTGGTGATTACCCTGGCGATTGGATCGCTGAGCTCCTGCACCAGCAAGATGACCAGCTGCACGGGTGGCGAAGATCCGACATCTTCCACCGTCACCGGCGAGGTCAGCGGCGGCGAGAGCTCCGGCAAGACCGATCCCTTCGGTAAGCCCACGGATTCATCCGGTGAGCATTATTCGGAGGCCAGCCACACCGGGATCGGCGATAAGAAGGATGAAACATCCGGTACACTCACGGGTGAAGATCATGAATCCTCGAAACCGGAGGAATCCAGTTCCAAGCCGGAGGAGTCTTCCAAGCCGGAATCCAGCTCCAAACCGGAATCCAGTTCCAAACCGGAATCTTCTTCTGCGCCGGAGTCTTCTTCGGAATCATCCTCCGAGTCCAGTTCTGAGTCTTCATCGGAAGCATCTTCCGCTCCTGAACCTTCTGAAAATGACAAAGCTTTGGCGAAAGCTAAAGAGAAGCTTAAAACAGCCTGGTATTCATATACTGAGTTATATAATGAACTTCAGTTTACAGATGGTTTCTCTGCTGGGGCTTCCAAATATGCAGTCGACAACTGCGGTGCTGACTGGAAAGAGCAGGCCGTACGTGCCGTAAACTGGAAAGCAGGTTTTGATACCCTGTCACCGGAAGATATGAAGACCTGGCTTGAAACGATTCCGTTCAAGTCTGACGAAATCGATTATGCCATGAAAAACAACGACGTTGACTGGGGCGCCGTGGCCAAAGCCTGGGCAAAACAGGCACTTAAGAATGGCATCTGGAGTTACAGTACACTTGGCAACTCCATGGTCATGGATGAAGGATTTGACAATGCCGATGTCAATGACGCCATCGATGCAATCACTGAGGCTGAGTGGACAGATGAAGCGACCGAATACGCAAAGGCAAACTATATCGGTCAGCACTTCAAGACTCTGATTGAAGAAATCCAATCGGTGGGATTCAGCATTACTCAGGCAACAACAGCGGCCAACAGTGTCGGCGACTTCTATGCGGATGCGCTCAATGCGGCAAAGACATATCTTGGTGTCAATCCTTCCGCTAGCTATTTTGATGTTTTCAGTTTTCTCTCCGACAACGAAGTTGGATGTGGCTATTCCGATGATCAGTCGGTCTATGGCGCGGACAATGCCAAAGACTGGGATGCAGAGGCCTTAGCGCTTGCGCAAACCTTATATCTGTCATATCCGAATATGGTGGATGCTCTGATGTACAGTGGCTTCACTTATGAACAGGCACAAAACGCTGCATCACAGATAAACTATCAAGGAAACGCAAATCAAAGGGCAAATGATTATTATAACGCAAATGGACCTTGCGGCTTTTTGGATATCGCCGTTTATCTTGTTGATGTGGAACTCTTTACCGAATTACAAGCGATGAACGGAGCGTATTCATGTGGTGAGAAATTGGTTGATGACCCCAGATATTATCAGGGCGACATGTTTCTGTCCGCGAATCCAGGTGCCACGCAGGATGAAGTACGTGCTTACCTGAAAGATTATCTTGGCTATACCGATACAATGGTAAATATTATCATTATTGGATTGTTTGCTGCAGGCTGATCTTGAAATCGGCCGGATGAACAAAACGAATACATGCGGGGAGGCCATATCATGAAACAGATCATCATTTCGTTTGTTTTAATCATCACCCTGGCGATCGGCTCACTCAGTTCCTGTACCAGCAAGCTCACCAGCTGTACAGGCGGCGCTGAAGATCCGACGTCTTCCGCTGTCACCGGAGAGATCAGCGGCGGCGAGCAGAGTTCCGGAAAGACGGATCCCTTCGGAAAGCCCACCGATTCCTCTGGTGAACACTATTCGGAAGCCAGTCACACCGGAATCGGAGACAAGAAGGATGAAACTTCCGGCACATTGACCGGAGAGGATCATGAATCTTCAAAACCCGAAGAATCCAGCTCGAAGCCGGAGGAGTCTTCCAAGCCGGAATCCAGTTCCAAGCCTGAATCGTCTTCCAAACCGGAGTCCAGTTCCAAACCGGAATCTTCTTCTGCGCCGGAGTCTTCTTCGGAATCATCCTCCGAGTCCAGTTCAGAGTCTTCATCGGAAGCATCTTCAGCACCGGAGCTTACCGAAAAAGAGAAAGCCCTGGCAAGAGCCAAGGAACTGATAGAAACCGACTGGTACTCTCATGGCACGCTGCTGAACCAACTTCAGGCTGTGGAAGGGTTTTCTTATGAGGCATCCAAGTACGGTGCGGATAACTGCGGTGCTGACTGGAAAGAGATGGCTGGTAAAGCTGCCAAACATAGAGCTGATATGTCTCCTGTGCCCAGTCCCAACGTGATAGAAAGTTTTCTTAACGCTTGTTACTTCAATACCGATGAGGTCGACGCTGGTAAAAATGCCCTGGACTGGGCAGCTCTGGCAAAAGCGTACGTGAAAGAGAGTCTTTCTGAGGGGACCTGGTCTTATATACAACTTGGAAATTACATGTTCGGCGAAGGCTTTGATTCAGCGGATATCAACAACGCGCTTGCGGCTATCACAGAGGATGAGTGGAAACAGGAAGCCGCCGAGTATGCAGGGAGTACGTTTACATCAGAGAAGTTCATGGAACTGGTCGAGAAAATCAAAACCGATGGAAGCTTCACGGAAGACCAGGCGATTTACGGCGCTGAAAATTTTGGAATCGACTGGTATAATGCTGCTGTCATCGATGGCTCGAACTACCTTTACAACAATCCGACTTCCCGCATTTATTTTGTGGATTATATGACGACGGTAGAACTGTACTCTCAGGCTCAGGCCGAATATGCGGCTGATCAGATGGATTTCTATCAGGCGGCTGCGGATGTGGCAAGTTATGCGGATATGTCTTATCCAGAAATTTATTCACTCCTTTTTTACACATATGAATTCACTAATGGGGAGGCTGTATACGGTGCCAATCAGCAGGATTATTACGAAAAAGCAGTAAAGGCAGCTCAGTATTATCCAAGTTTCACTTATTTTGAAATCATAGAAAACCTGATGGATTCTGGATTTTCACAAGATCAGGCAGAGTATGGAGTGAATAATGGCACATCGAAAGTAAGGGGCGATGATCCGGCTTATCAGAAAGCACTAGCTTACTATATGGCCAACCCCGGTGCTACAGGTCCGGATGTCTATAATTACCTTACGAGTGTGGAAGGTTATTCATCCACAATGGCGAATCTTATCGTTGACCATCTGCCGAAAGGATAAACAGAAATTTGGGAGGCCACATCATGAAACAGATCCTTATATCGATCATTTTAGTAATCACCCTGGCGATCGGCTCACTCAGTTCCTGTACCAGCAAGCTCACCAGCTGTACTGGCGGCGGTGAAGACCCGACGTCTTCCGGGATGGTCGTCGAGGGCAGTGACAGTAATCAAAGTTCTACAAAAACCGATCCTTTCGGAAAGCCCACCGATTCCTCTGGTGAACACTATTCGGAAGCCAGTCACACCGGAATCGGTGATAAGAAGGATGAAACTTCCGGCACACTGACCGGAGAGGATCGTGAATCTTCAAAACCCGAAGAATCCAGCTCGAAGCCGGAAGAGTCCTCTAAACCTGAATCCAGTTCCAAACCTGAATCCAGCTCTAAGCCGGAATCTTCCTCAGCAGAATCGAGTTCCAAACCGGAATCTTCTTCAGCGCCGGAGTCTTCTTCTACTCCTGAACCCTCTGAGCGGGATAAAGCTCTGGCAAAAGCCAAGGAATTGCTGAAAAATGCATGGTATGCCTACGATGAACTGATTGATACTCTTGAAGTTGATGAAAAGTTCTCCTATGACGCATCGAAATATGCTGCTGATAACTGTGGTGCCGACTGGAAAGAGCAGGCTGTCCGTGCGGTTGACTGGAAAGCCGGTGAAGCCATCTTAAGTCCCAATGAAATGCGAAGCTGGCTGGAGAGCATCCCCTTTAAGAGTGATGAGGTGGACTATGGCATGGCCAACAACCACGCTGACTGGACTGCCATGGCAAAAGCCTATGCAAAAGACAGACTGAGCAGTGGTATCTGGAGTTATGGTACCATGGGCAACCATATGATCGGCGAAGGGTTTGCCAATGATGATGTTACCAAGGCAGTGGATGCCATCACTTATAGTGAATGGACAGATGAGGCGATTGAGGCGGCTTATATAGAATATGTCGGACAGGGTTATAAATCATTGGTTGAGACTGTCCAGGGGAAAGGTTTTGATCTGAGTCAGGCTGAAATCGCTGCCGATGCAGTTCAGGATTGGTATGCGGCTGCGCTGGCAGACGCTGCGACCTACCTTGCTGCTAATCCGACCTGTTTTTCTGAAATGCTTTTCTACTTCCTTTCCGATAGCAGTTATGGCTGTGGTTATTCGGATGCACAGGCAAATAATGCCGTTGCAAATTGCGGAGCAGACTGGAACCAGCACGCGGTCAACAAGGCCAATGATCTTTTGTACAACGATGGACTCAAGGTTTCGGAAGTTGAGATGGCCAGTGAACTGGAATACTTTGGATTCACCGCCACACAGGCGGCTTATGGTGCAGCCAACTGTGACGGCAACTCAATGGGTATCTATGCAGAGATCGCGGTAATGCTTGCCCGTGATTATATATTCAATACCGGCAATCCCCCGGCTGCGCTCTATGCATATCTTATTTATGAGCATGGGTTTACCGTAGATCAGCATGATTATGCCGTCGCCCACTGGAATGCCCAATGTGAATTTGCCTGTGCGATTTATCTGATGGACGATCCGTCCCTTACCCGTTCTGATATGATCACCAAACTGATGTCAGACGGCTATAACAGTATTGAAGCCGGCTATGCCTGTGACGAAAACGGACTTTACTAATCAGACATATGAAAAAAATTCAAATCATTGGTTTTTCCGGCAGCGGAAAGTCTACCCTGGCAGGGATACTTGCCGAGCGGCTCTCGCTGCCGGTCCTCTATCTGGACACGGTTTATTGGCTGCCCGGCTGGAAAGAACGTTCCCGAGAAGAGCAGAGCGAGATACTGGGTAAATTCCTTGCCGATCATCCGGACGGCTGGGTGATTGACGGCAATTATCGCAAGAATCATTATGATGAGCGAATGGAAGAAGCTGATCGGATCATCTTCATGAACTTCAATCGATGGCGCTGCCTTTGGCGGATACTGAAACGCCGAGTGATGTATGCCGGCAAGACCCGTGCATCCATCACCGAAGGATGTGATGAAAAAGTAGATTGGCCCTTTATCAAGTGGGCATTCTGGGATTCAAGACGGCCGGAAGTGCTTGCAAGGTATTATAATAACAAAGAAAGATGGCCGGAAAAGTTTGTGGAATTAAAAAAACCACGGGAAGTGAAAAGGTTTCTGGAATCGATAGGATCCATGGAACCCCTTTCCCGCAGGAGTGGGAAAAATGGATAGAGAAAAAATAACAGCCTTATTTGAAAAATACGTCCGGAAGCTGAGGATTACCCCGGCCTGGGATGTGAAGCTTGAATTTGTTGAAGATCCGGAATGGCGAAAGACAGGCGATTTCAAGATCGACTGCGATGATCGGAAGGCGATCCTGATGCTCAATGCTGTCAACCCCAAACAGGAAAATCTGGAAGAGGTCATCATCCACGAGCTGATGCATATCAAACTGTATCCACTGGATCAGGTGACAGAATCTTTGATCATCAATAGTTTCGAGGAGGGCACACCCGCCAGTAACTTTGCTTATGCGCAGTTCTTCACTGCGCTGGAGCAGACCGTAGAAGAGCTGGCAAAATGTTTTCTGCTGGAATTCGGTGACAATAAAGAATTCTCCTACGGCCGCTGCAGAAAAACTCAGTCCTTCAACGACCTTTATGACGGACTGAAGAACATCGAATAACAAGATAGCAGATGAGGGGAAAACCATGCTGCCAACCAGAAAAGAAGCAGAAGAACTCCTGAAAGAAGCGGAGCAGTGCAATCCCGGCCCATGGGGAAATCACAGCCGCATAGCAGCGCACTGTGCGGAGAAGATCGCAGAAGCATGTGAAGGAATGGACCCTGAAAAAGCTTATATCCTTGGCTTGCTGCACGATATCGGAAGAAAATTCGGCGTCCGGCATCTTGGTCATGTATCGGATGGCTATCGCTATATGACCTCTCTTGGATATGATGAAGCCGCCAGAATCTGTCTGACCCATTCCTTCAACACGATGAGGATCGATGATTATATCGGGAGATTCGATACTTCCGAAGAGGAAGAACAACTCATTCGGACGGAGCTTTCCAAAATCCTCCCGGATGATTATGACCGTCTGATCCAGCTGGTCGATGCAATGGCCGGTGGGGACCGCATCCTGGATATCGAAAGCCGTATGAGCGATGTCAAGCGCCGCTATGGTAATTACCCGCAGGAAAAGTGGGACACCAACCTGCAGCTGAAAACCTTATTCGAAAACAAAACAGGCAAAAACCTCTACGATCTGGTTGATAAAGAAAATTACCGTCCGTAAGAAAAGGGAGTGTAACAAAATAACCTCGTAAAACAAAGAAAGACCTTGAACTGTAAGCAGAAACACTGCGAATAAACAGTCATCAAGGTCTTCTCTTTATGAAATAATTAATTGGACACATCATTATGTCTATGGACCGCGAAGGGTTTTCATTTTTCATATACGGACTTTTAATCCCGTATTTTCTGATTTTTGATTGAAAAAAGGGATCAGAAATCATTATATGAAAATAATAGTCCCATTCCCCGTTGATTTGGAGCTCGAAAAGGGATTATAAAGTATGATTTCCGCAATTCACAGTCCATCGCTGCAAATGCTCGGTGATACAAATGCCTAGGAAAACAGAGTCCTTTTGCGAGATCTGGGTGATTACAAGCTCTTGATCGAGCCTGAATCAGCTTCCAGATTGATCTCTCCCAGAGAATTACTTCTGGCTGACTTGTTCATATGCTGATCAATCTTGTCCTCTCCGAAGTCGGAAAGACGGATAGTCTCATGCTTGTGGAATACCCGGTCACGAACTTCGTTGGTTCTGTCCACGATCACGTTCGCGGCATTCTTGGCAAAGTCACCCGCTTTCGCCAGGGTTCCCAGCACATCCATCGCCTGGTTGAACTGATTCTGCTCCTCGGGCGTGCTTCGGACGGATTTGCGACCTTTCATATAGGCGGCCGTTGCGTCAAAAGCAGCCT
>JAFOIR010000020.1 GCA_017420625.1 Bacillota bacterium | reverse complement strand
GGCGAACGCGGAAGCGGAAAATTTGAACGCATCAGCTGGGAAGAAGCGGTTAACGAAGTTGCAGACAATATAAAACGCACCGGACGCGAATATGGTCCGGGCAGCCGCTTTGTGCTGTACGGTACCGGCGTATGCGGGATCATGCGGCCCGGCACTTTGATGAACCGGCTCCTTGCACTGGACGGCGGCTATCTGAACGCCTATAATTCCTACAGCTCTGCCTGTGTCACCTATATATCCGACTATGTCTACGGAACGCCGAACGGCGGGAGCAGCGCCTCTACCCAGCTGGATACCAAACTGATGATCCTCTGGGCTGCCAACACGGCGGAGACGATCTTCGGTCCCGAACGCAATTACTATCTTTCAAAACTGAAACAAAAGGGTGTAAAGATCGTCGCAGTGGATCCCAGACTCTCTCAGACAGCGGTCACCTACGCGGATGACTGGTTTGCGCTTAAACCATCCACTGATGCAGCACTGGCCGATGCCATGGCCTATGTTATCTTTGAAGAAGGTCTGCAGGACCAGCATTTCATCGATACCTACTGTCTTGGCTTCGATGAGGAACATATGCCGGAAGGGGTACCGGCCGGAGAAAGCTATCACAGCTATCTCTTCGGTGTCAGGGACGGCATCAGGAAAACACCGGAGTGGGCCGAGGCGATCACGGGGATCGAGGCACACCGTATCCGGGCTCTGGCCAGAGAATATGCAACGACCAAACCCGCCTGCATCGAAGCCGGTTTCGGCGCCCAGCGCCATGGAAACGGCGAACAGTCTGCCCGCGCCCTGATGATGCTCTCCTGCCTGACCGGCAATGTGGGCGTCAGCGGCGGAAGCAGCTGTGCCAATGGAAGCCGGATCGGCGAACATACATCGATGGCAAATTACCTGGACAGGATGCCGAATCCTTATCCGGGAAAGATCCCCACGTTTTTGTGGACCAGGGCTATCGAGCACGGAACAGAGCTCGAGCCGCTGAAAGACGGGATCAAAGGTGTGGAAAAGCTGGACAGCAATATTAAAATGCTCTTCTGTATGGCCAGCGATATCCTGATCAATCAGCACAGCCATATCAACGATACCATTCGTATTCTGAAGGACGATCACAAGTGCGAGATGATCGTATGTTCTGATGTCTTTATGACGCCCAGTGCAAGGTATGCGGACCTGCTGCTTCCGGCCACCTCGGTTTTTGAGGGAGAAAATATGATAGGTCCCTGGGCTGGCAGCAACTATTACCTGAAACACAACCAGGTCATCCGGCCTCTCTTCGGCTGCCGGTTCGAATGGGACTGGCTGAAGGAAGCTGCCGCAAGAATGGGTGTATATGATGAATATATCGAAGGAAAGCCACAGGTCAGCGACTGGCTGAAAGCCAATTATGCCTTTATCCGTGAAAAGGAACCTGAGCTGCCGGACTACGAGACCTTCAGCCGGGAGGGCGGATGGCAGTTCAAAGAACAGATCAAAGCAGTAGGATTTGAAAAGGAAATTAAAGATCCTGCGAACCATCCCTTCCCAACACCCTCCGGAAAGATCGAGATCTTCTCCAGGAGACTTTACGATCTGAACCAGCCGGATATCGCCGCGATCCCCCGCTATATGCCCTGTCCGGAAGGTCCGGAGGATCCGCTGAAAGAGAAATATCCGCTGCAGCTGATCGGCTGGCATACACGCCGCCGTGCCCATTCCATCCATGACAACAATGAATGGCAGGATGAGGTGGAAAAACCCGGCGTGTGGATCCATCCGGAGGATGCGGCCGCACGAGGTATCCGGGACGGCGAAATGGCAGAAGTCTATAATGATCGTGGCTGTATCCGGATTCCGGCCGTTGTGACCCAAAGGATCCGGCAGGGTGTGGCAGCTATTTCCCAGGGCGGCTGGTTCACTCCCGACAAGCAGGGTGTTGATGTCCGCGGCAGTATCAACGTGCTGACCTCCACCGCCTATCCCACACCGATCGCCAAAGGAAATCCCCAGCATACCAATCTGGTGGAGATCCGTAAGGCATAGAGAAGGAGAATCATTGAAACACAAGAAACTGCAGCAGCTGCTTTTCTGGGCGCTCTGCTGCGACCTGGGACTTTTCGCCAAGAAGCTGATCGCCCCTGCCGCCAACCTGATCACAGATGCACTCCACATCCCGGGAGGAATCGGGACCAGCTTTTCGCTGCTTTTTCTGGTGATCGGAGGCTGTGTCGTTCCGCGTTTCGGCAGCGGAACTCTGATGGGGCTGGTACAGAGTGTGCTGGCGGTGCTCTTTGGCATGACAGGGAGCATGGGCATCCTGGCCCCGATTGGCTATATCATTCCAGGCTTGATTATTGATATCGTCCTGTGGGTGGGCAGAAAAACCCGACTGGAGAAACAAGTCTCCTGCTGCCTTGCCAATATGCTTTCTTCGGCAGCCGCAGCGCTTACAGCAAACATCATTGTATTCCGACTGCGCGGCATCGTTCTTGCGCTTTATGTGGCCGTAAGCCTTTTCTCCGGAGCAGTCAGCGGTCTGGCAGCCGCCAAAGCTGTACAACATCTGGAGGCTATAATAAAACCACAGGCAAAAAGAGAGAACCATCAATCATGAAACAAAAAAGAATCATTCTGCTTATCATTATTATTCTGGCAGCTGCAGCAGCAGTGCTGGCGATCCTGCATCTTACGCAAAACAAGCCCGTGGAACAAGGCCAGGTAGAGATCATCCGGCAGAATCAAAAGTGGTTATTAGGCGCGGCGGATATTGCCAAAGTCTCTGTGAAGGGCGAGCTGGTCAACGGAAAAGGGGAAAGTGTCCGTATTGACGCAAAAGGCATAGCACTGGCAGATGCACTTTCTTCGGCAGGAATCGATCCAGCCGAAGTGGCCGTTTTGAAAATCACATCACAGGATGAGTATTCTGCCGAGATCTCCGGAGAGGAATTGCTGGAACCGGAAAAAGTATATCTGATCTGCGAAGATGACGGAACCTTCACCTTGGTTGTATTCGGTGACAGCAATTCCAAGCGCAAAGTGAAGGAAGTAGCCCGGATAGAGGTCGATCCGCAATGAAGATCGAAAAGATATCCGCTATCATCCTGGCCGGCGGACGCAGTTCACGTATGGGAACGGATAAGGCAGATCTTGAGCTGAAAGGGCAAACACTGCTTAATCTGACTGCGGAAAAAGTTCAGCGCCTTGGTATTTCGGACATCATCATATCCGGCTGCTCCAACTGCCCGGCCGGGACCAGGTATGCACTGGATCTTATTCCGGACCGGGGTCCGCTCAGCGGAATCCACGCAGGACTTAAACAGATCCGGAACCGATGCGCTCTGGTGCTGCCGGTGGATATGCCGCTGATTCCGGAAGAAACCCTGAATCTTTTGATTGCAGCGCATGGAGATCTTCCGATCACAGCTTTATCACTGGATGGACATCCGGAACCTCTGGTCGCAGTCTATGACGCTTTTCTGGCACAGGATTGTGAGAGCATCCTGCAGGAAAAAAAACACAGCCCTCGCAGGCTGTTTGACAGATATGGTTACAATCCGGTACCCTATACCGGCAATCCGGATCTTCTGATCAACTGTAATACACCGGAAGAATTTGCTATAGTAAAGGAGGCCTTTGTCTAAAAACAAAAGCCTCCTGTTTTTTTGCCGTCTTCCGGCTGACAGATATTATTCGATAAACTTGATCGCCGTCCCATAAGCAATGACTTCAGCTGCACCCTGCATGACCTGCGAAGAGCCATATCGGATACCGATAATCGCATCCGCGCCAAGAGATTCCGCTTCATCGACCATACGCTTCGTTGCCAGCTGCCGCGCTTCATTGAGCATCTCAGTATAACCCACCAGTTCGCCGCCGACTAATGATTTCATGCCAGCCATGAAATCTCTTCCCAGATTTTTGGTCTGGACGATCGTTCCTTTTACCAGGCCGATTACTTCAAATTGTTTTCCGGGATAATTTTCAATACTTATTAGCTTCATCCAATTCTCCTTTCTTAACTTCTCTGAGTCTCTGGCCCAGAGCAATCAGAACACCTACGATCACACTGCCGATGATGGCAATCATCACGATCAGGATCCCTTTTGGAGCCGGATCAATATTATCCGCCCACAGAAACAGTCCGATCAAAGCTGCCATCAACACGACCACGACAGCCGCGGCAATGATAGCCCCGTTCTTTCTTTTGCGTACGTCTGATATCCGTACATCCACGAATTTTCCACCTCCCTTTTCCAGATCTTTCATTTTTTCCAGATAGGAAACTGCATCGAGGGAAACAAAATCAACGGGATCTTCTGCCAGAAGAGAGCACATCGTCTGCATATGACCGATACTTCGGCTCTCCTCTTCCAGTTCATCTATGCGCTTATGCATACATGTTGTCAGATCCAGTTCATTCCTGATCAGTTTGCGGATGTTTTCACAGGAGACACCAAGCTGTCTTAAGAGTTTGATCTTTTTCAGCTGTCTGACATCTTCCAGCGAATATTCCCGATAACTATTCTGAGGATCCCTTCCTGGTTCGATGAGACCCTGATCTTCATAGAACCGGATATTCTTTTTGGAAATATCCACCAGCTCTGCAACCTGATTGATTTTCATCTTGCTGTCCCTTCAATGCTTCTTTGATTGATGAGGTGAGTATAAGGGTTCCATAAGGTGGAAGGTCAAGGGGTTTTTCATATTTTTTTCTGTTTTGGAAGAATCAGAAACTCAGTCCGCTCTCGCGTTCGCTTTCGGAACTGTTTCTTTCGTATTCTTTCTCATCCTCCGGCATGTAATCATCGTCATCATCTTTGGGCTTCAGATCCTCTGGCTTGAATTCTGCCTGATTCGTCTTTTTGAGCTGATTTTTACCCATGATATATAGTTTGGCGATATCCCTCGAGAGCACGACCTCTGGTTTTCCACCTATTTTGTTCATATTATCCAGCAGTTTTTCGCGCAGATCAGGCCTCTCTCTGAAAGTGTTCACGACCATTTCCACTGCCTTGGATTTTTGAAGGAGTTCTGCAGTAGAATCGACCGAAAGCTGATTGATTTCATTCCTGGAATACTCCAGCGGTTTGACGATCTGCAGCGCAATCATCCTGGCAAATGCCTTTTTCAGTTTATCAGGCTCAAGCCCAGCCTTATTCGCTTTAAAAGCATTCACAAATTTGCGGACAGGTTTGTAGGCATCACTGATCTCTACCGACAATACGAGTGTATTGTCAACGGGTTCTTCAAATACTTTCATCGTTTCAGGATCATTATCGCCGTAAATCAGATTCTGAGCCTCATTGTCGGTATGCGTTTTTTGACGATAGACTGATTGTATCGCACTCAGACTGTAATTACAATATTCTGGAATGAAACAGCATAATTCCGGCATAAGAGAATAGTCAAATCTCGCGTATGCGGGGATTCATGAGCAGCAGGAGCGCTGTGGCAAGAAAGCCGATCGCACAGACTGCGAGCAATGCGGTGCTGCCCTGTTTCTGAAGAAGAGACCCGGCCAGCACCGAAGCAATCGGGACCATACCCTGGGAACCGATGCTGATAATGCTGGTTACCTTACTGAGTTTATCTTTATCGATGATCCGCATCATCACGGTGCTGATCGGAATGTTGATGAAAGAAATCATCGCACCGACTGCCAGGCAGATCAGACAGAAGGCGATCAGAAAGCTGTTCAGGGCAGCACCGCGGTCCACCATCAGCCAGTAGGAAACAGCCAGAACAACCATCACGACAGCCAAAGCCAAAAGCCAGAGAGCAGTCGATCGCCCGGCTTTCTCTTTCTGAGGGCGGGCACTGAGGACTGCCGCGCCGGCAAGGGACGAGATGCCAAAGAATAATTCAAAGACCGATGACCAGAGCTCTGGTGTCAGAACTTGACTGAAAAGATAGGAAGGCGCAAGAGCCAGATCC
>JAFOIR010000202.1 GCA_017420625.1 Bacillota bacterium | reverse complement strand
TGTCCATCTCCTACGGACAGAAACACAAAAAAGAAATGGAAGCCTCTGAAAAGGTGGCCGCCTTTTACGGCGTTCGGCGGGTGACCCTCGACCTGGGTGAGATCTTCAAAGACAGCACCTGCACATTGCTGGAAGGCGCTTCGGAGGAGATCCCTCACGAAGAATATGCCGAGCAGCTCACGAAGACAGGCGGTGCCCCTGTCAGCACCTACGTGCCCTTCCGGAACGGTCTGTTCCTTTCCTCCGCTGCCGCGGTTGCCATCAGCCACGGCTGCGAAGTGATCTACTATGGCGCTCACGCTGACGATGCGGCCGGAAACGCTTATCCGGATACCAGTTCCGCCTTCAACAAGGCCATCACGGACGCCATCTGGCTGGGCAGCGGAGAAGCCCTTCGGATCGAGGCTCCGTTTATCAACCAGACGAAGGCAGCAGTCGTCGCGGCGGGTAAAAAGATCGGCGTTCCCTTTGAACTTACCTGGAGCTGCTATGAAGGACGCGACAAAGCCTGCGGTGTCTGCGGCACCTGCCGGGACCGCCTCCGGGCATTTGCCGAAAACGGCCTTACCGATCCCATCGAATATGAACGCACAGAGGAGTCATAACCATGCCCAATGAACTGATCTTTATCATCACTGTCCTGATCTACCTGGGAAGCGTCCTGGGACTCTATAAGCTTTTCGGCAAGAACGGGCTCTATGCCTTTGCGATTTTCGGAACGTTACTCGGCAACATCGCCGTCTGCAAAAACGTAGATATCTTCGGCGTTGCCACCACCGCCGGCAACGTGCTTTATGCATCGACGTTCCTGGTCACGGACATCCTTTCGGAAAAATACGGAAAGAAAGATGCCGCTAAAGCGGTTCTGTACAGCTTCTCCGTTATGGTTCTCTGGCTTCTGGGAACTCAGCTGATCCTGTGGTTCACACCGAATGAGAATGATTACATCAACGAGAGTCTGAAGGTTGTCTTCGGTCTGGTTCCGAGGATCACCATCGCCAGCCTGGCCGGATTCATCATCAGCCAGAACCTGGATGTTTTCCTGTATCACCTCATCTGGAGCAAGACCGGAAACAGCAAGGCCAAGCTGTGGCTGAGAAACAATGGCAGTACCCTGACCAGCCAGCTGATCGACACCGTGATCTTTACGACCCTGGCTTTCTGGGGCGTATATCCCACGAATGTCTTTTTCAGCATTCTGATCACGACCTACGTTTTCAAAGCCGTCGTCGCACTGCTGGATACACCGTTTATGTATCTGTCACGCAAAATCGTACCGATGAATGAGAAAGGGAAATAAAATGAGAGAAAAAGAAAACCTGACCAAGCTTGGAAGTAAGCAGACCGAATACAAGATGACCTACGACCCTTCGGTGCTGGAGTCCTTCAGCAACCAGCATCCGGAATATGATTATTTCGTCAAGTTCAACTGCCCGGAGTTTACCAGCCTGTGTCCGATCACCGGTCAACCTGACTTTGCCACGATCACCATCTCCTATGTGCCGGACGAAAAGCTGGTGGAAAGCAAGTCCCTGAAGCTCTACCTGTTCTCCTTCCGCAACCACGGAGATTTTCATGAGGACGTCGTCAACAAGATCATGAAGGATCTGATCAGCCTCATGGAGCCCAAATATATCGAGGTCTGGGGAAAGTTCCTGCCGAGAGGCGGCCTTTCCATCGATCCGTACTGCAACTGGGGAAAGCCCGGCACCCGTTGGGAAGAGGCAGCCTGGGACCGCATGTGCTGCCACGATATGATGCCGGAAAAAGTCGACAACCGCTAACATGTAAATAAAAAAGCAGCTGATGATCAAAAGTCAGCTGCTTTATTAATGCGCGCCAATTGCATCTATTGCTTACAGAAGCTTTCTGACAAACGGAATCAGCCTCAGACACCAGGTAAGGCCAAGGGAAAGAAGGAAGACGGCTAGCGTCACGAGGATCAGCACAAGATTTCCGCCAGCCTGATAGGGATTCCAGTCGATCTGTGTCACAGCAAGCTTCAAAAGCAGATAATGCAGCAGATAGATGCCGAAGGATTGCGCATCCAGAAACGTAAGCAGCCGAACGCCTTTGCCGGGTTCATCGGCTGTTTTTTCTTTTGACCGAAGCATACTGAACAGTCCGGCGGCCATCAGAGCGATGATGACAAAGGAATAGTTAGTGACCAGCTTTTTGATCATAGTGATCTCCTGGAACATCTGCAGCTGAGTCAGGATCAGCGAAGATAGAACCCCGGCCGCGAACATCGGTGCGCCGAGCCACCTCGGGATCCGAATGATCCCTTTGTGAAGCGCATAACCCAAAAACAGATAGAACGGGTAGACGGTATAGACCGAAATATAAAACCCGAATTTGAACCCTCCGATGGTTTCAATGGTGGGCAAAACGAGCATAAAAATCAACCCGACGAGCAGCAGATACCGAAACGTTTTTACATCAGCCCCTGCGGTGATCAGTCTGAATGCCGGCATCAGCAGATACAGGCCGATCAGCATATACAGATACCACATATGAGACCAGCTGCCGTTCGTCAGCATCTGAAGAAGCACTTTGCCAATATCTGAAAACTGCGGCCATGTGCCGGCCAGCCACAGATCAAAAGCAAAGAAGATCAGCGTGAAAATCACGATAGCCAGCACCGCACGCAGGATATATTTCGAAAAGAGTTTTTTGAAGCTGATCTGACGCTCGGGATCCAGAAGGAGGGCGCCTGTGACCATCACAAAACAGGGAACTGCCCACATCATGGCGTTGCGAACAGCGAAGGAGACAGTCTGCTGCATCAGGGATGCCGGGAAGTAGGAGACATAGACGTAATAGGTGTGAAGAAACACGATCCCCAGGCAGCTGATCACCCGGATCAGACTGAGATAAGGATATCTTGGCGTATGTTTTTCCATGTCAGTCGTTTGCCTCCTTTCCTGGTTTTTTCACATCAGATGAATCTGCGGGATTAGTGAACGGGAATATCATCATCGACACCATGAGATCACTGAACGGGAACATCATCATCGACACATCCTGTGTTGGGATCTTCATCGCTGTTTTTCTGCTGGCTTTCCACATACTGCAGGTATTCCAGATAGTCAACGATCTCGGTATAGGGCCCTTCCGCAGGCCAGCCGCGTTCGACGATGGCTTCGATGCTTCCCGGAGCAGGATCATCCTCCATATATTGGATGAGTTCTGTGTTGAGCGGCCAGATGCCTTCGTCGTCGTACTTTTTCATGAATCCGTCCATGTTTTTCTGCCATTCGAATTCCGGATCACAGATGAAAGTCTCTCCGTCTACGACGATCTCCACCCAGGAATGATGCAGATACTCATAATCCAGAATATGGCCGTCCACCTGGCGGGCCTCATAGCCCAGAAGACGCGCCATGACGGTAAAAGTTGCGGCATAGTTATAACAGTTGCCACGCTGTGTTTCGAAGGCAAAGTCGGCATACCAGCGGGTGCCGAGGGCGGGATCATCAGGCGTGGGATTAAAATAGTCGATTTCCGTGCACCAGTCATAAGCCGCTTTGAGATCCCAGCCGACTTCGTCCAGGATAGCAGCGCCCAGGGCATAGTATTTTTTCATGTAAGCTTCGTCGTAGAATAGAGCATTTTCCTGACTGCTTTCTTCTTCCGGTTCTTCGGGAACAGACGAATCATCCGGAGGCAGTGTGCTTTCTTCAGGACCTGCTAAAGGTGCTTCGCTTTCTGTGATTTCAGTTATGAGAGAGCTTTCCGGATCTTCGTCCATATGATTGGCAGATGCCTGCTGCTGTTCATAGCGCATGACCTGGATCTGACGAAGACCCAACGGATCATCGCTGCCGGAAAAATAGAAGGTCCGGGAAGATGCGCTGCATCCGGTGAGCAGAAGTGCCGTGATCATCAGCACGGCGATCAAGTGATCAAAATGTCTGTATTTATCTGACACGTACGTTCCTCTTTTCAATCCATAATAGACATAGTATACACAATTTTGCTCTGAAAAGAAATAAAAAAATGAAGGACCCCCGATGAAGGGATCCTTTCGGCAAGCGATTTCTTTATGCCGGATGACGTCCGTCGCAGAGGAAACTTGTATTTTACGATAAACTTTTGCCAAAACGGAATAGTTCGTTTCTTTTTTCCTCTGACTTGTTCTGTTTGCCGTTGGCTGTGAAAATCCCGGCGTTCTCTACGCCCCAATACTCTACGATGGACTGATAGTACTGTGTGATGGCAGCTCCGTATACATAGGGACTGCCGGAACTCATGATCAGCGCAACTTTTTTTACATTCTTCGGAATATCAATGGAGTAGGTGCGATGAATCGCTGCCTGCAGCTGGGCTGAAAGGGTGAAGTAGTAGATGGGAGAAGCAAAGACCACCATATCGGAAGACAAGATCTCAGGGTAGATGTCCTGCATATCATCTTTCTGGATACAGATACCTTTTTCCTTTTCCCGACAGTATTCACAGGCCATACATCCGCGGATGTTTTTATGAGCGACGTTGATCACGTTTACTTCATGACCGGCTTGTTGTGCACCTTTGGCAAAGGCACCGACCATGTCTGAGGTTGCTCCGTTCAGGTGAGGGCTTCCGTTCAAAACTAAAATCTTCATTTGACTTCC
>JAFOIR010000201.1 GCA_017420625.1 Bacillota bacterium | reverse complement strand
CGCTCTTCAGCGCCACCAGATCCTCTTCCTTGCGGCGGCTCGCGTCATAGTAGTGCTTTCCAGGCGCATACTGCAGATCAAAAACTTTGATAAAACGAGTATCTAAAAGCGGCTTGACCATCTCCCGCTCTATTCTCGGTGCTTCCATAACCATTCTCTCCTTGCAGGTTCCAAATCAGTCGGGGCTGTATGATACCCCGTCAAGACAGTTTATCACACCTTCCCGTCTTTTTCAATCATCCAGGCCTTTCCGTGCAAGATTCTACTATTCTTTCAGGTAAATCAATGATATACTATCAGTAATATATATCAATCAGACGAGGTATTGTTATCATGACAGAACAAGACAGAATGCGCGCCGGTTACATCTGGCTGGACGACGATGAAAACATGGCTCTGCAGGCACGGTGCAAGACCCTGGTAGAAAAATTCAATTCCATGCCGGCTGATGCTCATGCTGAGCGCATGGAAATTGCAAAAGAGATCTTCGGCAAATGCGGTGCATGGATCATTCCGCCGCTTCGCGTAACGATCGGTTCCCATTCCACCATCGGCGATTCGACTTATATCAACATGGGTGCGACCCTGATCGACGATGCACCGATCCACATCGGATCCCGCGTTCTGTTCGGGCCGAACGTCATGCTGTGTACGACTGGCCATCCCATTTCTCCCAACCACCGTATGGACGGCATGTACTCCTTCCCGATCACCATCGAAGACGGTGTTTGGCTGGGTGCGAACGTGGTTGTCATGCCCGGCGTAACGATTGGTGAGAACTCCGTCATTGGTGCCGGCTCTGTTGTCACCAAGGACATTCCGGCGAACGTTGTAGCCTTCGGAAGCCCCTGCAAGGTCTACCGTGAGATCAATGAACACGATGAAGAATACTACTTCCGTGATCGTCGGTTTGATGAGCAGCCTTCACGTGAAGAAAAAGACATTCCTCACCTGGATTTTTGGGAGAAGTAATCTGCCGGCAGTATTTACATCTTAGATAGTTTTGCATATAATGGTTCCGTACGAAACTTTTTCAGAAAGGAACTGCCGCTATGAAAGAATCCATCCACAAGTATTTTAAGGTCGGTACGATTCAGTGGATGAGCTATCCCCTGATGGATCCGATCGAATCCCTGAAAGCCATCTGCCGCGATGAGTACTTTGATGCGATCGAACTGAAAGGTTACGGCGAGAAAAATGCGGAGGCAAAAGCGCTCCTGGATCAGAGTCATCTGAAAGTCTGCTATGGTGCTCAGCCTAGGCTCCTCGGGCCCAAACTCAATCCCAACGCCATCGACGAAGCAGAGCGTAAAAAAGCAGAAAAAACGCTCCTCGAAGCGGTCGACGAAGCCGAATATTTCGGTGCCGGCGGCATTGCGTTCCTGGCTGGAAAATGGAGTCCTGAGACAAAGGATGAAGCCTATCAGCAGCTGCTCAAAACGACCCGTGCGATCTGCGACTATGCGGCAACCAAAGGTATGAATGTCGAACTGGAAGTCTTTGACTTCGATATGGACAAAGCTGCACTGATCGGTCCTGCTCCCTATGCAGCCAAATTTGCAGCTGACATGCGCACGACTCACAACAACTTTGGCCTTCTCGTGGATCTTTCCCATTTCCCGACGACCTATGAGACCAGTCAGTTCGTCATCCGTACGCTCCGTCCGTACATCACCCATTTCCATTTCGGCAATGCGGTAGTCAAACCCGGCTGCGACGGATACGGCGATCTGCATCCGAGACTCGGCTATCCGGAAAGTGCCAATGACATTCCGGAGCTGGTTGACTATCTGCGCGTTCTGAGGAACGAAGGCTTCTTCGATGCCGAAAATCCGTATGTGCTCAGCATGGAAGTCACTCTTCGACCCGGCGAGGATGAACTGATCGTGCTCGCCAACACCAAGCGCTGCCTGAACAGAGCCTGGGCTCTTTTGGAGGATTGATCATGAAGATAGTCATCTTAGATGGTTATACCGAGAACCCCGGTGATCTGAGCTGGGCCGGTCTTGAGGCGCTGGGCGAGGTAACGGTCTATGACCGCACCAGCCTGACGGATGAAAACGAGATCATCTCCCGCATCGGCGATGCCGAGATCGTCTATACCAACAAGACACCGCTTACCAAAAATGTCATTGACGCCTGCCCATCCATCCGTTTTATCAGCGTGCTGGCGACCGGTTACAATGTTGTCGACTATGAATATGCCAAGACCAAAGGCATTCCGGTCACGAATGTTCCGGCCTACGGAACAGCGGCCGTTGCGCAGTTCGCTATCGCTATGCTCCTGGAAATCTGCCATCACGTCGCGCATCATTCCGATACGGTCCACGAAGGACGCTGGGCTTCTTCCCCGGATTTTTGCTATTGGGATTATCCGCTGATCGAACTGGCCGACAAAACGATCGGCATCATCGGATTCGGGCGGATCGGCCAGCAGACCGGACGGATTGCCAAAGCACTTGGCATGAAAGTCCTTGCCAACGACAAGTTTGAAAGTGAATCCGGCCGTGAGATCGCCGCCTATGTAGACCGTGAGACGATCTTCAAAGAGTCCGATGTCATCGCCCTGCACTGCCCGCTTTTCCCTGATACCCAGGGCATCATCAATAAGGACACCATCGCCAAAATGAAAGATGGCGTCATCATCCTCAACAACAGCCGCGGTCCTTTGATCGTGGAACAGGATCTGACGGATGCGCTGAACTCGGGCAAGGTCTACGCCGCCGGTCTGGACGTCGTTTCCTCCGAACCCATCAAGGCAGACAATCCGCTGCTCGGTGCAAAGAACTGCTTCATCACGCCGCACATTTCCTGGGCTCCCAAAGAGAGCCGCCAGCGGATCATGGACTGTGCCGTTGAGAACCTGAAAGCTTTCCTTGCAGGCTCTCCCATCAATGTCGTCAATCTGTAACCCAATAACAGGAGAACAATCATGAATATCGTTGTCTGTATCAAGCAGGTTCCTGCCAGCTCCAACGTCAAAGTCGATCCCGTCACCGGTGTTTTGATCCGGGACGGGATCGAAAGCAAGATGAACCCATATGACCTGTTTGCACTCGAGGAAGCACTGGCGCTTCGCCAGGCTGTAGGCGGCACCGTCCGGGTGATCACCATGGGCCCGAATCCCGCCAAAGCCGTCCTTACGGAAGCAATCTATATGGGTGCGGACGAAGGAATCCTGATTTCCGACCGCCGCTTCGGCGGTGCGGACGTGCTCGCGACTTCCTATACTCTCTCCTCAGCGATCCGCTCACTGGAGACGGAAGAAGAAAAGGTCGATCTTGTCATCTGCGGCAAGCAGACCACCGACGGCGACACCGCACAGGTTGGTGCCGAGATGGCCGAATACCTGGACCTGCCGCAGTACAGCAATGTCCGATCCTTAAAGATCGCAGATCAGCAAGGCGAAATCGAAGTCGTCTCGCTCCTTGGCTCTGATCTTCTCACCGCCAGGCTTAAGCTTCCCTGCGTGATCTGCACCGATGCGGAGATCAATACGCCTCGTCTGCCTTCGTATCTTCGCAAATGTGCCGTCGATCCGAAGCTTGACGAACTGATCAAAGTGCTCACGCTGGATGATTTCCTGGACCGCGACCCCGCCCATTACGGGCTCAAGGGCTCCGCGACCGCTGTTGAGCGGATCTTCCCGCCGGAGACGAACGACGAGCACATCTACCTCACGGGGAATGCAAGAGAAAATACCAGAGCACTGGTCGAATCCTTAAAGACCAGAAAGCTTCTGTAAACGGGCGAAAGGAGAAAAGATCATGGGTGAATTACGAATCCATCAGGAAAAAGTCACGCCGCAGATCGCTGAAAATCTCATCTCGCTCTGTCCTTTCTCTGCGATCTCCTACGAAAACGGCAAGCTCGATATTTCCTCCGCCTGCAAGATGTGCCGCATGTGTGTACGCAAAGGTCCGGCCGGTGTCATCGAATATGTTGAAGAACCCAAACCGGCTGAAGGCGTCGATAAAAACACCTGGAAAGGCATCACCGTCTATGCGGATGCGACCTTAGATCCGGACGGCAAGGTACAGATCCATCCGGTCTCCTTTGAACTTCTGGGAAAGGCCAAAGAACTGGCCAAAGTCACTACTCAGGAAGTCTGCGCACTGGTCATCACCCCCGCACAGGGCGAAGAATGCGCCAGAACCCTTCTTTCCTACGGTGCTGACAAAGTCTATGTCTATGAAGATCCGATCTTCACTTATTTTTCCAACACTACCTTCGCGAAAGCATTTGAAGACTATATCGAAAAGGTTCGTCCTTCCTCTGTACTGGTCGGTGCGACCAACATCGGTCGTTCTTTAGCACCGCGTGTCGCTGCTCATTTCCGGACCGGCCTCACGGCGGACTGCACAAGCCTGGAGATGAAGGAAAACACCGATCTTGTCCAGATCCGTCCCGCCTTCGGCGGCAATATCATGGCCCAGATCATCACGACCAACACAAGACCTCAGTTTGCCACTGTCCGCTACAAGATTTTCCAGGCGCAGCCCAGGCAGTCGATCGATCACCTGTCTGAAGCAGAACTTAGTGAACGCGTCCGGATGATGAAGGTCGATCCCTCCTGGGAAGATCAGCGCATCAATGTAACAAAAATCGAAGGTCTTCCGCCGGTCAAGGATATCTCCGAAGCGGAAAAGATCGTGGCCGTCGGCCGAGGACTTAAATCCCCGGATGACCTGCAGATGGCTAAGAACCTCGCCGACAAGCTCGGCGCCCACCTGGCCTGCAGCCGTGCGCTGGTAGAGACCGGATGGCTCGATGCTTCCCATCAGATCGGTCTTTCCGGCAAAACGGTCAAGCCCAAGCTCATCATCACCCTCGGAATTTCCGGTGCGGTCCAGTTTGCCGCCGGAATGAAGAGTTCCGACTGCATCATCGCTGTCAACACAGATCCGAATGCACCGATCTTCGATATTGCGCACTACTGCCTGGTCGGCGATCTTTACGAAGTGGCGGACGAACTGATGCACATTCTAGATTCTCTGGAGGAGGCCTGAAAT
>JAFOIR010000200.1 GCA_017420625.1 Bacillota bacterium | reverse complement strand
CGCGCCGTCGAGAAAAAGATCTCTCAGGAACTCAAGAAGATGCTGGAAAATGACCGCGAGAAATACGAGACCTTCTTCAAGGCCTTCGGCACTCAGCTGAAATACGGCATCTACCAGGATTACGGCATGCACAAGGATCCTCTGCAGGATCTTTTGCTCTTTGCTTCCAGCTACAAACCGGAGGCTCCTGCTGCAGAAGAAAAGACCGAATCCACTGAAGAAAATGCAGAAAAGAAAGCCTTTGTTCCTACCTCTGTAACGCTGAAGGAATATGTCGATCGTATGAAGGAAGGCCAGGACAAGATCTATTATGCACCCGGCGAGACCAAAGAGCAGATCGCGCTGCTTCCGCAGGTCGAGGCTGTGGTTTCCAAAGGTTACGAAGTGCTGTATCTGACAGAAGAAATCGATGAATTCGCACTGCAGGTCATGAACACCTACATGGAAAAATCTTTCTCCAACGTCTGCAAGGACGATGTGGATCTTTCCACGGAAGAAGAGAAAGAGACCCTGAAAGAAGAAAATGATCTGTCCAAGGATATGTTCGAGTTCATGAAGAACACACTCGGTTCTCCTGTCACTGCCGTACGCTTCACCAATATGCTGCAAAGCCACGCAGCCGCACTTTCCAGCGAAGGCGAACTTTCGGTGAACATGGAAAAAGCTCTCAGCCGCATGCCGGGAGCCGAAGAAAATGAAATGTTCAAAGCACAGCTGGTGCTGGAGATCAACATGAACCATCCGATCGCACAGAAGCTGAAAGAGCTGTTCGTCGTCGATCAGGACAAGCTGGCCAAATACAGCAAGATCCTGTACGCCCAGGCCAGACTGGTCAGCGGTCTTGAGCTGACGAACGCTTCCGAGGTCAGCGATCTGATCGTCGGACTGATGACAGAATAACAAATTTCAGGTATAGTAAAGAATTATTTCAAGTGAAATAAGACTATACCGATGAAAGAATGAGCAAAAATCAGTTTTTCCAGAATCCGCTCCAACCCGTTGGGGCGGATTCTGTTTTTTTAAACAGCGCGGCCCAGAACTTTTTTGAAGCTCTGGGCCACTGATCTTTTTTTCGAACTATCTCTTCCAAATCATGGGCATACAAGGATGATTAGCTATTATCTCACCCAGAGATTTCATTGATCAGATAAGTCGTCTGGGCGAAAAGTTTTTCCCGCAGAGAATTCTCTCCAATCCCTGGATAAGATCACTCGTCAGGTTGATATCTTATCCAGAAATCGTCGGTATTCTTGGGTGGCGGAGGAGCTTTGAGAGGAATATGTTCCAATTGGCTCCTCTGAGGGCATTATTCCGGTTTTTAGCCCTGTACGAATCGGATAAAGTCATGGACTTCCTTCATGGTCTTCAGCTTGGCTGTATACATGAAGCGACCCATCTGCGGCCAGTTCACGGGCGGCATCTCTTCCTGCATGACGATCGCGCTTCCGTAGCGCTCCATGATTTCCGCATGGGTGTGACGGTAGTGATGACCTTCCTTGCGGCCTGCGTAGACACAGTAGAAACGCTCCTTCGCCTCGGGCAGGATCCGGCGGTCCAGCACGACCATGTCAGCGTAGATCTGATAAACATCGGTCGAATGTGCGAAATCCATCATATCCGGTGTATATCCGCCGGCTGGACGCATATTGACTTCCAGCGCCACAAAGTCGCCGACTTCGCCAAGGCCTGGCTTCGCCTTGGTCAGCTTAAAGAATTCCAGATGCACGAACCGACGGTCCACGCCGAACGCTTTCACGGCCTTTCGGCCAAGTACGCGAAGTTTTTCATCCATACGCGGACAGGTATAGTACTTGAGATCCAGGTCACGGTTCACGATATCCATGATGGGCGGCCACGCAGTCATGTTTTCAAAGAGCGGCTCACAGGCGGAGTCGACGATCGCGTCGTAGGAATAGAGATCTCCTTCGACGAACTCTTCCATCACATAAGGAATAGACGGCAGATCTTCATAGAAGGCATCCAGATCGTCCATATCCATCAGTTTCCAGGTGTTCGCTGCACCCACGCCGATATTCGGCTTGACGATGAGCGGGAATCCGACTTTTTCGGCAAACGCCCGCCCTTCTTCTATCGTGCTGATGATGTGCTGGCGCGCTGTAGGGATCCCGCCCGCCTCATAGATCTTTTTCATCAGCGATTTTTCCTTGATGAAACCGATCCGGTCCTCACGGATTCCGGTCGTGATATTAAAGTCTGTCCGAAGGTGGGCGTCCTGCTCCAGCCAGTACTCATTCATTGATTCGACCCAGTCGATCCGCCCGTACTTGAAAGCGAAGAACGCGACAGCGCGATAGACTTCATCATAGTTTTCCAGGGAGTCCACACGGTAATACTCGGTTAGTGATCTTTTCAGATCCTCCTCCAGCATATCATACGGCGCGTCGCCGATCCCCAGTACGTTCACACCGTTTCTCTTTAAACGGTCGCAGAACTGCCAGTAGGTATGCGGAAAGTTGGGTGAAATAAAGATATAATTCATATTGATTCTCCTTTGTTACGAATCTATCATGAACGGCAGAAAATACCGCATCTGTTTGAACCACCATGGCCAGTCGTGCGCCACGTCATATCCCCAGAAATCACACCAGGCGTTGATCCCCT
>JAFOIR010000199.1 GCA_017420625.1 Bacillota bacterium | reverse complement strand
CCCCAGGATCCGCCAGTTATGTCATATCCTGATCCAGAATGAACGCAGGAGCAATGTCTATCTGCTGGACAGACTGATGGAGCTGTCGGAGGAAGCATGGGAAGGAAGAAAACAAAGAGTCCGTGAACTTTCGGAAACAGCGGATACCCGGCTGGTATTTCCGCTGGTTCTGAGGATGGCTGTCATACTGATGGTGGTACTGGCACCATCTTTGATTACGCTCAAATAAATAGACAGGAGGGAAAAAATGACAATGGAACAAAGAAATGTATGGAAGAAGCTCTTGCTGGAAGAAGGAGCCTCCGGAATGGCGACCATCGAGGTACTGCTGATCGTAGCCGTTCTGATTGCGCTGGTTATCCTCTTTAAGGACACGATCCTGGGATTCGTGACAGAAATCCTGGGAAATATCTCTACACAGGGAACTTCGTTTGATCCGGCTTCCATGGTCCCCTGATGAAGCCGGCTGCAGGACTTTTTTCGAGGACAGAAGAAGGAAGTTTTACTGTCGAGATGGCACTGATCTTTCCTGCGATCCTTCTTCTGATCGTCGCTGTAATGGAGATCGGTATGTGGTACCGGATCCGGATCATGACGGATACCGGGATCCAGGAAGCACTGATGCTGATAGAGACAGCCAGGAGCCGTGGATACTCACTGGAAGAGGCTGTCATGTTCGCAGACGAATGGATAGAAGAAGGACTGGATGGCATTGGAGATTATTCACGTTACTGGGATATCCGGGATTCCTATCTGAAAGAAAGTGTAAGCCTGACTGTCCAGGGCAGCTATGGAACTATCCTGCCGCTTTTCTATCAGGAAAGTCAACAGTTTTGTCATCCGGATCCAAGAAGATTTCGAGACAGAGTAGACCTGATATGCGAAAAACTGAAAGCAAAATAGTAAGAGCCGAGGGGAGTCTCTCGGTTTTCTTCAGTATGTTGTTTCCTCTGATGATGCTGCTTCTTCTGACTTTATATATGGCCGGGAAACGGAGCATAGAAACATCGGGCATCCACCGGGATGCAGCCCTTGCTGCTTTTTCCGTCATGGCTGAATACCAGGCTGATATTGTCAAAGAGTATGGATTGTATATGATACCCAAGGAAAGGCTTGGTTCTGGATTTTCCTTTTATATGAATGAAAACAGAGATCATCCTTTTGGTCAGATGGAGTTCTCGAGTCTGTCCGTAACGCCGGAAAAGACACTGGAGGATCCTGCAGCCTTCGAAAAAGAGATCGTCCACTTTATGGAAGAACGGATTCTGATCGATTCGCTGGATAAGGTACTGGCGCTTTTCTCAGAACTTGGGGAAGCTGAAGAAATGAAGCAGGAATATGCAAGATTCCGCCACTGCCAGGAACTGATGCTGATTCAGATGACCTACAGTGAACTGATCACGGATATTTACGGAATTCGGGAGGACGGAGGACGAAACGAATTGGCGATCCTGACTTTTCTGAAGGAAAGTCCCAGACTTTCACGGCTGATCCAGGCAGGAGAAGCCGTATGTGAATGGATACAAAGTGAAGAAGAGGAGAAAGATCCACAGACAGTCTATGAAGAGTTCATGATTCTGGAACAGGGAAAGGATCAGACACAAAAAACGCTCCTTTTGCTCGAGGAAGCGGAGGATCTTGCTGAAAACCTGACCTGGCAGATCGCAGATCTGAAGGCACAGGAAGAGGAGGAGGCATCTTCGTGGGAAGGCGATGAGCCTTTTGAAAGAATGAGCGAGAAACTTCCTGTTGATGAGAACAAGCTCCGTTTACTCATCCGCATACTGGAAAAGAATAAAGAACTGGTGCAGGAGGCGGACTGGGTTCTTGACCGGTATCTGGCCGAAGAGATCCCTGCGGGAGGGAAGAATACACTGGAAAAGCTTGCCGGTTATGAATATGAGATTCGTCTCCCGCATGAATCAAGACCTGTCAGCAGCAGGTTGGATCTATCCTCTGTATGGGATTATCTCAGAGGATACAGCATCGATGTATATCGCTATGCACCGGACAAGGAGCTGGAACTGCCGGAAGTGGAAGGCCAAGAACAGGAAAACGAAGAGATCTCTCCTCTTGAACTTTCACTGAGCCCTGATCTTCAGAGGATGCGGGAACACTTTCTGACGGAAGAATACGCGCTGGGCATGTTCACCAACGTGAGGGATACGATCCTTTCTGAGGACGGAGTAGCGCCTGTCAACCTGCGAGGCGACCGGATCACAGGGCGTTATTTCTCCAATGAGGTCGAATATCTGCTCATCGGAGCACCGAATGAATACCAGAATGTCAACGGGACGAAAAACCGGATCATGGCCATGAGGCTGCTGTTGAATATGATGCACTTGCTGACGGATCCGGAGAAGAGGCAGGAGATCGAACAGGCAGCGGCCATGACGGGAGGGATTCTGATGCCGGGTCTGGGAGATCTGGCTGCCTTTGGGCTGATCGTCATTGCATGGAGCACGTTCGAAGCATCCGCTGACTGCCGGCTGCTTCTGGAAGGAGGCCGAGTGCCGCTTCTGAAAGATTCTATGAGTTGGCAGACGGATCTTTTTTCTCTTCTGGGAGGCGATATGACCGAAGAAGAAAAGCTGGAGAGTGAAGGCATGTCCTACCGGGAATATCTG
>JAFOIR010000198.1 GCA_017420625.1 Bacillota bacterium | reverse complement strand
TTCGCTTTCTGCCGAGATCCGGGAAAAACAAAACCGGGAAGAGGAGCTTGAAGAGATCCTGACAGTTCAGACCGTGAAGACGGGCATGCTTTCGGACGAACTGAAGAAAGATCAGAAAGGTTATCTTGAACAGGACGAGAACTACCATCAAGCTGCCCATGAAACCGAATATAAGGAAACTTTGCTTGAAAGTGCAAGGGCAGGATTACTGGCGCTGCGTCTTCGGGAAGGGATTCCCTGCCCGGTCTGCGGTTCGGTCCATCATCCGTCTCCCGCAAAACTTCCGGAAGAGGCTGTTACAGAAGATGAGGTCAAAAAAGCCAGAGAGCAGACGGAAAAACTGCGGATCAGCCGTGAAAAAGCCAGCCTGAAGGCAGAAAAAACCAGACTTTCTCTGGAACATGCGGAAAAAGAGATTTTTACGGATCTTTCAAGACTCCTCAAAGAAGAGTATGATCTTCGTGAAGATGGAGTACTGGAGGACTGGATCAGAAGCGGTGGAAAAGCCAGGCAGAGCCTGAAAGAAGAGCTCACGAAAGATCTTGAGCAGGAGAAAAAGCTGAAAAGCGAAATCAGAGAGAGCGAGCAGCTTGAAAGCCGTCTTGATGAGATCGGGAAGGAAAGAAAAACGCTGGAGGAGGCGCTGAAGGAGATCGCGCTAACGATCGAAGGATCTGAAAAAGAACTTTCCATGGCGGAAGGCTCCCTCTCAGCCATCCCGGCTCTTGCTTATGGAAACCTCCAGGAAGCGCAGAAAGAAAGAAAAGCACTGGAGGAAACCGTTAAGCAGACGGAAGAGCATATCCAGAAGGTACGTGACGATATCCAGGCCGAAGAACAAAGGCATGCGGCCGTCAGCGCTGCTCTTGCACGGGACAGGGAACTGCAGGAAGAAACCAAACGGAGACTGTCCGGTGCGGAAGTTGCATTCAAAGAAAGTCTGGTGGCTCAGGGATTTGAAAACACCGATGCATTCCTTTCTTTCGATGTACCGGAGGAAAAGATCGCAGAGGAAGAAGCGACTCTGAAGGATTATGAGTCACAGAAACAAACAGCGAAAGAGCTCTTGAGCGTTTACGAGAAGGATATTGAAGGACTCACAAGAGAGGATACGAGTGCGCTGGAGAATCTGGAGACCGAAGCGAAGAAGAAAGCCGATGATCTGGCATCAAAAACGACTTTCCACTATCATCTGGCAGAGCATAACCGGGAAATTCAGGTTTCGATCCTTCGGGGAAGTGAACAGCTGAAAGAAGAAGAAAAGAAACTTGGAAGACTTCAGAGGATCCGGGATCTCGTCAACGGCCAGATGAAAGGCCGTCCGAAGATCACACTCGAACAGTATGTGCAGTCGACCGGATTTGAACATATCATTGCATCGGCCAATCGACGTCTGATCCCCATGAGCGGCGGCCGATTTGAACTGGTCCGTCATGAGGACCCGATGGAGATCAGCGGAAAGAACGCACTGGGACTGGACGTTCTGGACAACTATACCGGCAAACTGCGTCCGGTCAGTTCGCTGTCCGGCGGAGAAAGCTTCAAAGCTTCTCTGGCACTGGCACTGGGTCTTTCTGACCGGATCAGCTCCGAAGCCGGAGGCATACAGATCGATGCACTTTTTGTCGATGAAGGGTTTGGTACCCTGGATGATACATCTCTGGAAGAGGCGATCGATATGCTGCGGTCGCTTTCATCCGACGGAAGACTGATCGGGATCATCTCCCACCGAAAAGAACTGGAGGAAGCGATTCCTCAGCAGCTGAAAGTCATAAAGTCCGGCAAAGGACAGGGCAGCGAAATCAAAGCGGAACTTGGTTACTAGAGGGGACAAAATGGAACACGTTTCAGGAACAGAAGATAAAAGGAAAAAAATCCCGTACTTCCGCCTGGGTGTGCAGTCACTTCCCGAAATGTGGACGCATCATCTGGCCGGAGGTCTGGTGATTTCATCTACGTTGTTGCTCCTGCACTTTTTGATGAGAGAAACCGCCGGCACCGATGAAGTGATCGAGGCCGCCAGTGCGGTGGCCGTCGGCGCGGGCTCGTGGAACTTTTCCATTGCGTTGCTCCTTTATTTTCTGACTGTTGTTGCAACGCTCATCGTTGAGTTTTTCCCTCATATTCTGCTGGCAGACAGGATCCTTCGGGGTGAACATGCGAATCCATGGCATGAAATGTGGGAAAGTGCGAAAGCACTGAAACGTTTCCGATCCCCTCTGGGTATTGTAATCCTCATCTATGTTTCCGTTTTTCTTCCACTGGTTTATCTGGGGATCTCAATGCTGCTGGAGGTGGAATTCCACGCTTCCTGGGAGGTGGTGGATTTTGTATCCGGCAGTCTCCTGACGAGAAGCTGGTATTTCGCGCTGGTCGCCTTGCTGGCCATACTGGGATTCCGAGCGATTTTTACCGTTCACGGCATGCTGATCGATGGTCTGAGTCCTGAGACTGCCTACCGGGTTTCTCATCAGATCGTTCATCACCATCAGAAAATGGTGCTGAAGGAACTCATCAAGGCGAGTCTTGTCTTTTTGGGCATCCTGGCACTGACCTACCTTCTTTTGACAGTTTTGCCGGATTATCTGCTGGAGAAACAGGGAGAATCCCTGCCAAAGGGTGTTGTGATAGAATGGGTCAAAGGAAAAAGTTTCTCAGCCCTGGAGAAAAAGATTATCTGGCATCGGATCTTCTGCAGTCTTGGCGTTCTGCTGGATGCATACGGAAGTACGATCATCACGATGATCGCAATGGGATATTATATGCTGAGAGTAACCCGGCTGTATATTTATCTGACAGACAGAATGGATACTACCTTCCCGGAAAGGCCGGACAAGAACCGGCTCTGGTACCGTATACTGATCATCGCTTTGGTGTTCGTACTGATCGGTGTGATCTCAGTCACTATTGGCCTATCGTTCAACCGGCTTTATGACGTGACAGGAACCAGCCTGACCGATCTGGAGATCATCGAACATAGCCTAGGTGTGTTTTTTGAATAGGAGGCACTATGACAAGGGAACTTGAAAAACTGCAGAGAGATCGGAAGAAAGCAAGGTATGCAGGTTATTTTGCCGTTCTTTTGATCATGATCGTCCTGACCGATATTCTTGATAATCTGGCCACGAATGTCGGAGCAAACATCACATCCAGTTTTATTACGGAGTTTTTTGTAAATGGCAAGGTGTTCGGCCGAAGCTATGGATATGAGGAAGGGCTGGCGCTGCATAATACCATCAGCCTTTTCGGCTATGTTCTGGCACTGCTGGCGCCGTTTTATAAATCACTGGCTGACCGGGTCGGACGGAAACCGCTGTTTGTCATCTCAGCACTGGGCATGGCGGCTGGTCTTCTGATCATCTTCCTGTGCCGTTCCTATCCGGTATTTCTGGTTGGAAGCTTTATGCTTTCCTTCTTCATCGGCAGTGATATTCAGATCCTGTATGTGCTGGAAGAAGCGCCTAAGGAGAAACGGGCGACGGTCTACAGTCTGTTGAAAGGGATCGGCGGTCTGTCGTCCGTAGCAATTCCGGCCATGCGTGTCGCCCTGATGCACAATGATCCGACACAGTGGAGAAATGTATATCTTCTGCCGGGCCTGTTCGGCTTAGGTGTGGTCGTCCTGCTGATTCTGCTGGTGAAAGAGACAAGAGTCTTCCAGGATAAACGGATCGAGCAGCTGGAGGGCGTGCTGAAAGAGCCAAAAGAAAAAATTGAGGAGCAGACGGCAAAACCCAAAGCGGCAGATGGAAAACCGGCGGCCAAAGCCGGCATCATTCCGGCCATCAAATATATCTTTAAACGCAAAGACCTGCGGGCACTGATCCTGATCAAGATGCTCTTTGATGCTGCGATCATTGCCATGACGAACTATGAGTCCATCATGTACCGTGCGAACATGGATACGGCCTCCATCACGACAGCGGAATTCTACTATCCATTCCTGTACTGCGCAGCCGTGATCATTTCCGGCTTCCTGGCGGATCGGATCGGACGAAAGAAGACCGTGCTGATCTTTGGCCTCATCTGTGCGGCATCCTTTATCCTGTTTATTGTGAGTGCCAACGGTCTGTGGCATCCGGCTATCGTGGGGATCGGCTACGGCCTTTACCTCGGTGGTTACTGGATCGGCCGGGACTATATGGAAATCATTTCGACGGAAATGGTTCCCACCGAGATCCGGGCATCGATCATCGGGGCAGAAGGACTTTTAGTCTATATTGGAATGGGGATCGGATTCGCCTTTGTGAACGTGG
>JAFOIR010000019.1 GCA_017420625.1 Bacillota bacterium | reverse complement strand
TGTCGATTGATCCATGTGTTCAGCAAAACGCATTGCTTTCAGGCTGTAATCAGGCATGGCATCGAAACGAAGTGCCATCGTCAGAGCTTTCTTTAACGAATCTGATGATTCTTCCTGCATACCAATCTTCGCTTGGACATAAGCAAATAAAACAAGCATTTCCGCAAGCGTTTTTTCCAGGAAATCCGGTTTGTTCTCTTCCTTCAGTCCGGTCAGGAGACCTATTCCCCAGGAAAGGATGTCCATAGCCGAAGCCCAGTCGTTTCTGGAGCGATACAGGAACACATACCCGAGAATCGCGGTGAAAAGGGTGGATGCTCCCGATAACAATGCTTCAGACAAAAAAGGACCAGCTTCTTCCGGGGCGTCCCCATAGATCGACAGGAATGCCCCGATATCACTGCTGAAAATGCCACCGGCATTGTTTTTCTTCAACAGTTCGAGACTCTTTTCCTGTTCGCCGAGCAGGAACCGGACGATCGACAGGTTTCCGCAGATTGTGGCGTCGCTGATGCGGGGATCGTCATTCTGCGGAAGCAGCATCCTTGATCGCTCAAACAATTCCAAGGCTCGCTTGAGTTGCCTCAGGTCATGATTGGCGGCGCCGTAAACGAGGAAAACACTTGCACATTCATAAACGGCACGAAAAGAATGAGGATATTTTCCCAATACCTTTTCCGCTTCGGGAATCGCCACCGGATCCAGCGACTGGCAATATGCGCCGATCCGTTCCAGAGCGGAATCCAGACGGTTGTCCTGGATCCTGTAGCCAAGCAGCATATCAACCGACGTATCGAAGAAATCTGCCATTTCTACGAGCAAATTCAGCTCGGGCTGTGATTGTCCAGATTCCCATTTATAGACCGCGCCGACCGTAACCCCCAGCGCTTCGGCCAACTTTTCCTGCGTCATCTTTCGTTGTTTCCGAAGCGAACGTATATTTTCAGAGAGCGATAGCTTCATCTGTTGATCCCCCTTTGACTGTTTCTGCTGTTATTATACTTGACAGATAATACAAATGGAAGACACCGCCAATACTAAAATATCATAGCTTTTTATACTATTAGTATGGTTTATGCAAATTCGAGGTGCCGATATAAAAACGGCGGGGATCGCTCCCCGCCGCCCGATACCTCATACATAGATCAGCTCATGATTCACAAGCTCTGTTGCCCTGTCCCGGATGTTGTTCATTCGCTGTACCCAAAGCATTTGATCTTGGGCTTTGAGCTCTTCGGTGACGCCCTCACGCTCGGCCATCTGCTTTACCAACAGGAGCATTTGCTCCGTCGCCTTTTCGTTGATGTCGGCAAGGTATGTATTCAGCCTGCCGCTGGTCATCAGTTCCATGTACAGGGGTTTGCGCTCCTTCTTGATGTATTGCAGGTGCCGCCGCCCCCAAATGCCGATAGGTCTTTCCTCTTGAGCCGGTACTGCTAGGCAGGGAATGTAATAGTCGCCTCGCAGTTCGTACCACAATCCGTTGTTTTCGTCATATTTAGTCTTTTCCATTGTGAAATCCTCCTGTATAATAGTTCCGTTGATGTATTCGCACATATGTCACAGGCTCCCGATTGCCACACCTTGTTATATCCTGTTATGAGTTTTCCTTGCCCTTGCTTTTGCCCTTATGAGCGGCGCGGGCGTTGTAGAAACGGTGTAACAATTAATAAAGGGATTCGGTGAGCAGATCGCGGAAAATCCTTTGTTTTCAACGGTTTCAGAGGACTTCATTAACGCCCTATAATCACTGGCGGATGCCTATGATTTCGGGAATTTCAAATCGTTGTTTATGGAGATGCAGAAAATGATCCGGGAAATCCACTCTTTTGATGAATATGAGGGTTTTATCCACGAGCTGGCTGCGCACCCGTTGTATTCCGACCCGCATTTCACTTATGACGAGGATAATCTCTATCATTCTTTAATGACAACAGATAAATATGCTTTTGCTGTTTCAGAAAATGGAACGACCGAGGGGCTTTTTGTCTGGATTGTCCTTCCGGATGATCGCTATATTGAGATGCTCATAGGTTTTACCAGAAAAGAAGAAGCGTTTCGTGAGATGCTTTCCTATATGGAGAGGAACTATAGCGGATACCAGATGGATTTTGTATTCAATCCGCAAAATACAGCGATTTCCCGGCCGCTAAAGATGAAAGGAGCTAGATTTGATCCGGAACAGCAGAAAATGCTTCTGACCGGACCGTCGCCGAATGTATCGACCAGTCAGATAGAACTGCTTTCGGAAAAGTGGACGAAGCAGTACTGTGATCTTCATAATGTCGACACCTATTGGACAGCCGAGCGAATTCTATCGGCGCAGGATAGTTTCAGAGTCCTGCTGGCCATAAAAGACGGACAGGTTCAAGGATATTTGGATGTACAATACTGCTATGAGATCAATGAAATCTATGACCTGTTTGTTAAGCCTGAGGCCGCAGAGCAAGGCTATGAACTGGCGTTGCTGGGAAAGGCGATAGAATTAAACGAGCCGCACCAAATCATGGTAGTGGTCGATGTGGATGCCAAGGCAGAAATAGAATTATATACTGCTGCGGGCTTTAAGAGAATGGAGGGTCAGAACAGCATTACTGCTTCATATCAGGCAAGAGAAGAAACTTTTTGGGGGGCGCAGCATGAAAAAGACCTTTATCGAGATGAAACTCTTTCAGGTAAAGCCTGACAGACTCGAGCAATTTGAAGCAAAGATCGAGGAAATGTCCGCAAATCAGCTTCAATGCGAAGACTGCCTGTCTCTTAAGTATTTCAAGAGGTTTTATACCATAGACGGAATCGAACCTGGCGAAGCTCCGAGAGAGTTAAGCAAGATCGTAAAGGGCGTAAAGTACTTCTCAACCTGGGAGTTTGATACAAAAGAAAACTATGGCAAGGCGATAAAATTCTTTTTCGACAACTACAACAAAGATCTGCAAAAACTGCTGATCGCACCTTTTGACATTCATTTGGGATATTCTGTTTAAGAGATTTGCAGCTTCCCGT
>JAFOIR010000197.1 GCA_017420625.1 Bacillota bacterium | reverse complement strand
GGTTCGTCCCCTGTATCTGCCGGCAGACAGCTTATGGGTGATGGAATCTGTTTCAAAGGTGACGGAAATGGTTGAGTCCTGATAGGAGACCGGAATTTTTCCATCCAAAGTCCAGCCGTCCTTTTTAGGAGGCATACCGCCTGTCTTATAATCCATAGGAAGAGAAGGGGTGATCAGCAGCTCTTCCTCCTCAATCACCTCTTCCTCGTCAATCAAATCGACTTCCTCAAGCAAATCGGCTTCCTCAGTGACCTCTTCAGCAGCGACTGGCAGGCAAAGCGAGAAAACCAGGGTGAGGGACAGGAAGAAGAGAAAAGGTTTTTTCCAATAAGGTGTTTTATTCATGCGAATCCTCCAGAAGATCACTGTCGGGGTTACCCCACGGCAGAGCGGACCTATTATAGGGCTTTTCCGAAAAAAAGAAAAGGTGACGGGTTCCCGCCTGATTTCACGGCTGAAGTCAGGCGGCAGGTTGGAAAAGCTGCCGGAAGAGGCGGTAACCAACTGTTGATTGACATTTATGAGGCGATATCTAAAATGGATGAACAGAACCAGACGATGTATGCTGTCACGGTTCAGTATCAGGGCAGGAAAGGTTGATCCAACAGCCAGTTGGATTTTGGAGGAACTGCAGGTTATGAGAAAATACTGGTGACTATACCGGTTATTAATTGCTTGCAAGCCTGTGCGTTGCAGTGGAAGGAAAGGCAGGACGTTTGGTTCTGCAGCTTAACGAATTGGAGTTTTCGGAGGTATGCATGCTGGACAATAAAGGCTTTGACTTGTGGGCAGATGGATATGACCAGACAGTCGGAGTTTCCGATGAGGAAAACACATATCCATTTGCGGGTTACCGGGAGGTGCTGGGAACAGTCTATCGGATTGTTATGGAGAAGCCTAAGGCCACAGTGCTCGATATCGGGTTTGGCACCGGCGTTCTGACTGCAAAGTTATACGAACATGGCTGCACCATCTATGGACAGGACTTCTCCTCAAGAATGATGGAACTGGCCGCCGAGAAAATGCCTGAAGCGCATCTCTTTCATGGAGACTTTTCCCGGGGGTTGGCTGAGCCGCTGCAGTGTCAAAGCTATGATTTCATTGTGGCGACCTATTCGCTGCATCATTTGACAGATGATCAAAAGATTGAATTTCTGCGTATCCTGCAAAGTCAGCTCAACGAGAATGGCAGGATCGTGATCGGGGATGTTGCCTTTGAAACCCGTGCAGAATTGAATCAGTGCCGGCAGAAAGCGGGCAGTGACTGGGATGAGGAAGAAATATATTTCGTAGCTGACGAGCTGAGGGGGTTCTTCCCTGGCCTCGTCTTCATTCGGGTATCGCATTGCGCGGGTGTTTTGGTTCTAGCCCGATCGGAATTTGGCGAGGCAGATTAACTTTTGATTTTGTTTATGATCGACAAATCGGAGTTATCGAACTAATGACAAAGATCTGGTCATACTGACCATTTTGGTGAAGAAATGAGTACGTATCTGTTTGAGAAACCTCTGATCAGAGGAACGTTTTTGAAAAGAAAAAGCCAATTCACTGCTTTGGTGAATATAGGCGGAGAAGAATTGATTGCACACATCCCGACGACAAACCGCATCGGTGACGTGGAGAATAAAAATCTGCCGTGTCTCCTGTCCTTTCACGACGATCCGAAGCGCAAGCTGAAATACGATATCGAGGCAGTGCTTCTTTCCGACGATGAAAACTGGATCGGAATCAATCAGATCCTTTCCAACCGGCTGGTAGAGTTCTTTTTCAACGAGCACGAACTGGATGCCATCGTCTCGGGTTTCGACAGCATTCAGCGCGAGGTGAACCTGGGAATCTCCAAGCTGGATTTCAAAATCGGCGATACCTATCTGGAAGTCAAGACGCCTCTGACAACGATCAATGTAAAATACGGGAAGGAAATCAAGACGCTTCCCCCCAAGCCGTTTTCATCAACAGAGAGGATGGTGAAGCACCTGAAGGAACTTGCTGGATCGCTTCAGGATCATGAGAAGGCTGTTTTTCTGCAGGTGTTTCAGTATCGTATTACAGAAAAGAAGGAACGGCTCAGGTCAACTCACTATGAAGAGGTGTCACAAACCTTTACGGATGCGGCAGCGGCAGGCGTTGAGTTCTGGGAAATCCAGATGAATTTCAGGCCGGAAGGAGTAACTCTTTACAGCGTGAAGAGAAGCGAAGATTTATAAATTCCAGTTTGTCGGGGCACCTGTTGGCAAGAAATTTCGGAAGTTATTGCTTCACACCCCCGCCGGAGCACCACTGCCGGCGCGGACGCAACTGCACCCCTTCTTGCGGGGTGCGTTTCCTTTTCCTCCGCCCGCAGGAAAACCGTCAGATCCGCCCGCTACCGCCAGAGGGAGCCTTCCGGCTCATGCAGCAGCTGTGGCTCCGGCGGATCCGGAACCGGCCAGATCCCGGCCTTGCGCAGGATGCTCCTTGGATATCCGGAGCCGTCCAGATAAAGAAAAGCCCGGATCTTCCGGGCGTTCTCCAGGGCATTCGG
>JAFOIR010000196.1 GCA_017420625.1 Bacillota bacterium | reverse complement strand
TTTCCGCGGTGGAAAGCGCGGGAAAGAAATTGACGTCGTTGTAGACTATCCCAACACCAAAAACATTCTGATTGAGGTGAAGTATCGGGAGGGTGCCCCGATCGCGGATGATGATGCGATTTGTGAGCTTTGCGATGAAGCGGCAGCCGCGATTATTGTGACGAAAAACGCCAATGACTTCGGCATTCATAACACAAAGAGCGGCAAGGATATGATCAGAATTCCGGCGTTTGCATTCCTGTATTTGCTTGGTCACGCAGAGAAAAATGGGTATAAGGGCATTGAATAATACAGCGCGGGAACATGTTTGTATTTGAATCATTTAGATAGCAGATCAAACAAGAACGAAAAGAGGCAATCATGGATAAACGCCAAATTGATATAAAAGAAAACTTTATCTACCAGGGCAATTTCTTTCAGGGAATCAAAAAACAGGCCATGCAGGCTCCTGCCGGAAGCGGCATCGAGATCATACAATCCTTTGATCCGATCCCTCTCTATGAGGTAATGGAAGGCCTGGGCTTTGAGCATTATACCGAGCAGAAAGGCGATGCGGAATTTCATGCTTACTTCTATCGTGTGGAAGTCAAACAGGAAGAAAAGGACATCCCCATGCGGCCTGCAGCTCTGACCAATATGCCGCTGATCGACGAGAAGCTCGGCAATATCGCGGTGAACTTCTGGGATCTGACATGGAATGATGACCATCGTTATCTGCCCTATGAAATACGGCTGCTGCTTTCGCTTACAAATGCAGTCGGAGCGGGCCGGATGCGTCAGGCAACACGGGAACTTGTGAAGGCCTATATCCACGGTCTTGACAGCGCGGCACTGGACGACGTATTTGAACTTCTGGCATGGAACCAGGGCATCGGCTATTTCAGCTCCGAGATTGGCCCCTCCACCTTGTTTGCCGCCTACAAGACCATCAAAAACATGGAAAAGCAAGGCAAAGAGCGCAGCGAGATCTGCGAGATGCTGAAGGAAAAGTTCGGCGAGAAAAATCCGGACGTGAAGGTGTAACTGTATGAATGAAAAAGTCGGAGAGCTTTTTCCATTGAAAGAAATTCCACTGACAGGATACACCATGCTGAAAACCGCGGACGTCACGATTACCACAGGACGCCACGATTACCTCTTGATTTATTCCGACTTTGGAGTATAATATGGTTAGAGGTGGCTAACCAGCTTTTTTGCTTTAATTCAAGGAAAGCCACCTGCACATAGAAACGCATTTTGATTGTATGGAACGTGAGGTAGCAGGTGAAAGGATACTTGTCGGTAAAAGAGACTGCTGAGAAATGGGGGGTATCGGTTCGCTGGGTCAATCAATACATCCGTGAAGGACGGATTCCGGGATGTGAGAAGCTTGGGACTGTCTGGGCAGTACCCGAGGATGCTGTAAAGCCGGAGAAACTGCCGACCGGACCAAAGCCGGGGAAAAGAGTTCTGGAACCCCAAAGCAGCGACAACGAGCGTAACGAATAAGCATATATTTTTTGCTCATCAGTTAGCCATAGCTAACAGATAATAACCGCTTCTCTTACGCCTCAGCTGCTGAACAAACACTTCATAATCTGCAGCGATCAATGATAGGCCTGCCTGATGCCTGACAAAGGAGGAAGAACGTAATGCAATTCGACGAGATGGGAAATTCAGCGGGGAAAATACTGTTCCTGCTTCCGGGGACAGCCTGCGATTATCAGACGAACTTTGCTGCGGTGCTGGACAGGCTTGCCGAGAAATACCATCTGGTCTGCGTAAACTACGACGGCTTTGATGGCAGTGATCTGATCTTTCCCGATATGATCATGGTCACGGAAAAGATAGAACGATACATTCAGGATAACTATGGTGGCAGGATCGACGGAGCGATCGGCTCCTCCTTGGGAAGCAGTTTTGTCGGACAACTGATCCAGCGGGAGAAAGTTCATCTATGTCACGGCATTTTCGGCAGTCCGGACCTCGACCAAAGCGGCAGGTTTAGTGCCTGGCTGCAGTCGAAACTGGTTGTGCCGCTTCTCACAAGCTTTACAAAGAGCGAAAAGAAGAAGGCAAAAACCAGGGAAAAGCTCAAAGGCTTCTTTGAGATGGACGATGAGGCTGCGGATAGGTTCATGGCCTGCTTCGAGAAGTTTTCCCCGGAGTCCATTAAGAACGAGTACTACACGGACCTGCTTACATGGCTTAAGAATGATATCCATGTTGCGCATACGAAGGTGCATTTCATTTATGCAAACAAGATGGGTGAGAAATATCTGAAGCGGTACAAAAAGTATTTCCGTGACCCGGAGATCCGGGAGTTCGATATGCAGCATGAGCAATGGCTGTTCGGAGGGGAAAAATATGCAGCTCCAGTACTGAAGGCTATCGATGAGTTCATGGAGACACCAGTACCGAAAAGTATAGAAAGCAGGATATGTCATCATTTGTCATTTCTTCTCAATGTAATAACTGCATGGCATATCAAGCCAAATACAAGAGAAAAACAGCCACCGCCAAATAGTGATGCTCCCCACCCTGCACCTGACATTG
>JAFOIR010000195.1 GCA_017420625.1 Bacillota bacterium | reverse complement strand
TCCGTATTTCCCGCCTGTTGGGAGGTTTCGCCTCCGGCAGGCTTTTCTTCTTTCTTCGTGCAGCCGCTCAGCATGCCAAGAACAAGCAGAGCTGCCAGCACAAGTGCCAGTAGTTTTTTCATTTGTTTTTCTCTCCTTATTAATATGTATGTAATTGCTGAATCACGCCGGTCTGCAGGTTTTTGCGCATGATCACGCTCCACTCGCGTGCATACTCGTCCCGCCAGCCAAGGCTGTCTGAATGGTTACCCTTTTCTACCGCAAAGTAGAACCAGTCACCACGTATGGCAGTTCGTTTGATCTGCACGATCGAACCGTCAGCCAGCTCTGTTTCAATCTTTTCTGCTGTAATCAAGGACGTCAGATCTGCTAGTGTAATCAGCGTAATCTCCGTTCCGGTAGCATCCGGCCGGGTACGGACATCTGTCCAGTTGGCCGTGTAAATTTCTCCCTTGGCATGGACGTTCTCAAAGGATGCCACCGGCGTCGGCTCTCCGCCAGGGACAGTTATACTGACCGCTTCCAGCTTGTAGTCGGAATTATAGTGTGCGAAATAAACGGTATGGACGCCGTCTGCGGACATCACATAGATATTGTTTTCCGACTTATCACGTCCTGCCCCGTAGATATGTTCTGCTCCAGGGCAGTTCGCAGGATCGCTAATATTGAACCTCGCGATTTCACCGCCCTGGAAAATCATCCCGGTGCCGGCCCGCGAACCATAACAGATATATAAATACCCGTCCTCCAGCTGCGCGCTCTCGATCGAGGTACCACCCATGGTGGATATCTCTGACTCCGTCAGAAGCGTCTGTGTTACAGAGCCCAGATAGTAGGTTTCTTTTCCGTCTGTCGTGGTGGCATATATTTCCATCGTGCTCTTAGAGGGATTGAAATAGTAGTATGCCAGCCCCCCTTCCTGGAGAATGAAATCACCGTCTGAGCCCAGCGACTTAATCTCTTCGGTCGTCATATTCATCAGGCAAACGCCGCTGGAATAATTGTTGCTGCAGATCAGTACACCGTTTTCGTCATCCGCGCCTACCATGCCGTAAAGACCGCTGTATTCTTTCGGATCAGTTCCATCCATTCGGATCGATTTGATGCAGTCCTTGTTTTCTGCATTTTTGCTTTCATAGTACAGCCGGTCATTCCAAATACCGATATTGCCGATACCGTCCGCTGTCAAAACGACCTCCGGTACCGCATTCGGGTCGTTCGGATCCACTGCTATCAGCGGGACGGATACGCCGCCTTCCGGGTAGTAGTTGCCAAATGTGCCTGAACTCTCGAAGGTTTCTGCAGAAAAACCCCAGAAGTAGACTTTTCCATGATATTCCACATACGGTGTACCGTTGCCTCGGCTTCCCTCATGTGGATACCAGATCCGCTTATCAAATGGATCACGGATATCACCCGGCTGCGTTCCTATGGAATTGATTCGACCTGCCCATCCACTGCAATGCACCACATCGTCAAAATCACTCGCGTATTCCAGTTCGGTCAGTAACGCGTAATCCTGCTCGATCTGTCTTTTCAGCTGGGTCGCCTCCTCGGTGCTGTCCCAGTCAGAACCATTATCCTGACAGTGCAGATAATAAACAAATGATGAATTGCGAAGATTCGTCCGAAGTGCCAGCTTTGTTTTATTTTTGAGATCCTGAAGATCCAGGTTGGTGAGTGTTCCGTTTTTATACCGCTGCATACACTGGTTGTATGCCTTCCCCATCTCAGAAAGCGCAATGGCTTCTATTTTGATCAGGCAATTGATCATATATCGAAGATCGTCCGATTCGATTCCTTTCTTAAGCTCAGGAGACTGCTTTGCTATGGCCATACCACCGGAGATGACCCCGATAATCGGTCCCAGTGGCGTCAGCACTTTCACTGCGTTTCCCGCAACGATTCCTACCAGTCCCTCCGCTTCTTGCAGCAATGCCGCGCTTGTCGGCCAGTTGATCTCAAAGATCAGCTTATCGGCCGCTCTTTTGATGTAATTCGAAATATCTCCATTTTCCGGCGAATTGACATTCTGTAGTACTTTCAGCTGTTCAATGTTGTCTTCGCTCCATGACGTACCTCTCTCCCAGGTCTTATACGCTGCGACGAAGACACTCACGACATCAACTGCTGTATTGACCTTGCCCAGGATACCTGACCAGGCCTGCAGGTCCTCGTCCTTCAGAAAAGCACTTTTGTCTTTTGCCATTCCTAACAGCTTGAGGCCCAGTTTCTGATCCCGGATAATCGCCATCAGATCCTGTCCGCCTTTGACTGTCTGTGAGACATTGTCCGGAAGATCGAGGATATCCTCCATCGCATGCAGATGAAACATCGCTTCCGGAAAAAATGAATCCTGAACCATACCGGAGATCGCAGCCAAGGATTCGCTGGTTGTGAAACCGGAATCATCCACGGTCAGAGTTTGAAGCGCTTCCTCATATTGATCCGTGACGATCCATTTCTCATTAAAATACGGTACAAGGATCCGCAAATCCATATTACCGAACACAACAGCCAGAGTGGATGCCGTTGCCTGTCCGTAAGTACCGCGCCCCTCTTTGAGCAATTCTGACTGCGATACCTGGAAAGAATGCATCCGGTCCTTCACTTGGCCGACGAAATCGAGAGTATTATAACGTTCGGACATGTACAGCAAATAGCCATTCTCATAATCATCCTCAGGCTGCGGCGGTTCAGGATACTGAAAAAACTGCCCACCAAGCAGGTTCAGCATCTGATTAGCATGATAGTAGAATGTTTTCTGATAATCCACCATATCGACTGAGGCGGATTCTCCGTTTACTTTGACAACACCTGACTCTCCGATAAAAATAGCAAAATCACTCGTTCGCCCGGGAAGCTGCAGCCGGATCGGTCCGTGCGCATCGCCCTCCAGCCGATAGCCGGTCATGCTTGCCAGCATATCCGCTGTCATATAGATGATCTCATCGTCCAGCAGAATCGCATCGTATTCTTTTTTCTCTCCTGTGTAAAAATCTGTGACCTTGATATAGCCTTCCTGAACGCGCTCTTCTTCCACGACCGGCACGTTATTCTCTGCTTCGGCCTGTATAGAAGATAGAGATGTGATCATCACTGCCAGTGCGGTAAACAGACAAATGGTGTGTTTCCATATGATTTTCATCGCGATGCCTCCCTACTGTCCTTGTCCGGCATTCTGCCAGAGATAGTCGGAAATAAACTCAGCAAAGCCACCGGTCAGCGCATTGGAGAGCTCCTGTGTCATCTCGATTTTCATTCCGGAATCTTCATCCAGATAGTAAACTGGAACCAAGCACTCAAAGGTGCGCACAGGATGATCTTCTTTCTGTATCAATGCCGTCAGATCTTGTAGGATCTGTTCATCGGCGTAGGTTGCTTCATTTGAAAGAGAGGCCAGATATGTTTCCAGAATAGACATAAAGTCCACGTTCGTGATGGTGACCGTGACATAGGGCACAGCATAGGACATATCCACTTCACCGATTTCATATGTAAAACCGGAAGCAAGCAAGCCCTGAAATCCGTTGTAGGACAGGCTTTCTTCCCCTGCACCTGTCAGATAATAAACAGCCTGTGGATCCTGCGCGCGATAGGCATCCAGAAACGTCTGGAGGAATGCTTTGCACTCTGCCGGATCTTCACTGTGAATATATTCCCGGTGCTCAGCGGCCGATGTTTGGTTTTCCTGATCTTCACCTGATTCGTACACCGTTGCTTCCTGGTCATCCTCTTCTGCACGCGTATAATGCGTATCGTCGCGGTCGGTTATTGGAATATCTTTTGTACATCCGGTGAGACCGGAAAGGACCAGCATCATCGCCAGAACCACAAGCAGGATCCGGCGGCACTCTTTTCTTACCATGTTTCCTTAGTTTCCTTTGATTATTTCTTCCGCTTTTTCTGCAATACAGGCCGCGGAAAGACCTGTTTTTTTCATAATCTCTTCGTAATCGCCGGATTCGGAATAGTCCGTCAGACCCCGCCGTTTAACGGGTACCGGACAGGTTTCCGAAAGCACCTCGCAGACGGCTGCCTGCCTGGCGGAGTGTTGCCAGTTCTTCTTTCGGGATAAAGCCCTTTTCCGCCAGATTGAGACACAGCTCATCAAGCGCTTTTCTGCGGGTTTCACTGAGCGGCATACTTACCTCCTTCGGTCATTTTTCTCATTATACAGCGCTTGCGGCTTGAAAACAACTGCCGTATTATGCCATGATTATG
>JAFOIR010000194.1 GCA_017420625.1 Bacillota bacterium | reverse complement strand
GTCACGGTTCAGTATCAGGGCAGGAAAGGTTGATCCAACAGCCAGTTGGATTTTGGAGAAACTGCAGGTTATGAGAAAATACTGGATCAAATTGATGGCTGTGCTCGCTGCTTTTGCGATGCTTCAGGGCCACACGTTCATGAGCTGGGCCTTTGGAGAAGCATGGATCCCGGAGGATACAGGCGGCCCTGAGACTGTTGCTGCGGAAGAAACAGATGCTCCTGATTTGTCCGCTGCCCCAGAGCAGGAAGCAATGATCCCGGAAGCAACAGATGGCTCCATACGGCAAAGCAGCTATGTTTTTCAGCCCAAGGTCTGCTCCGCCTATATGGAGGAGGTCTTCGGCAAAGAAATGTGCGAAACGTGGTTTCATCTTGTGGATGCGGTCATGGCGGGCGAAGATACCTTTGCCTGCCCGGACCAGCATACATATGACTGGGTTATGGGGCAGTTTCCCATACGGTGTTTCCCGGTGCTAACGGAGCTGATCGACTTTGCATATGACCGGGAGAATTCTGTTGTCGATGGCGTCGCGAGCTTTACCTACCTCGTCCCGCACGAGGAAGCTGCCAGGAGGATTGAGGAATTCGCGCGGCAGGTTGAAGGCATCCTGAACAATGTGTTTGAGGATGATAATCCTTTAGAAGTTCGTTTTGGAAAAGGAAATGTTTCGGAGGTGCGTCATCATGAAAAAGAGTATTTGCGTCATTCTTGCTGTGACATTGCTGGCTGGCTCTTTCCTTCTCTGCGAAACAGCATCCGCCAACAGCTGGGGGCTGAAGGGAAAACTCTTGACAGTTGTCATGGCAGATCACACATGGGATGACTATACGACACTCAGCAATCAGGAAGGTTCTTTCGCGGTGATGCAATCACGCTATCATAATGCACTGTTTTTTGTGGACAGCCAAGAGCACCTTCATGTCTATACAACGGCAGTCTATCAGCCGGAAGCAAAAAGAAAAGCACCGAAGCTATATTGGGACGGACATTATCTGACGATTTCATATGGCGAGTCTGAGCACTATACATTTTGTGAATGGGATGAGGGCAGCGGAGAGTATCAGCTGTCAGAAGCGGTCGTAAATGAATTCAAGTTGACCGGTATCCCGGGTGAATCCGGTTTTTCCTGGCGGTACCAAGCAACAGACGATGATCATGACGCGCCTGCAGCCTGGCCGGCAAAGATCATGCTCGCAGATTTCAACATTGATCTGTTTCCGCATTCCGTGGACGAAGTATGCCATCTGAATTATATGCATGCCCGGTTTGACAGCGGACTAAACGTGCTGGGAACAGCTTTTTCCGGTGACGTATATGATCCCGATCATCCGGGAGAGCTCCTTCAGCCGAAAAAGAAAGGAACTTCTGCCGTTTACAGCGCTCCTTACGGGAAATCCGCATGGCGTGCCGGAAAAGGAAAAGCGGCAGTCGGGCTGAACGGTGACCTGTGGTTGCTTTCACAGTATAAAAACGAGGATGGACAATCCTACGCCTGCATCCGGTATAATGTCAGCGAACGCACGCAGAGAATCGGCTACGCGCTATGCAAAGATCTGGGCCTGTCGGAAATCAGCGTGCAGAACAACGAGCCCGGCCGGTCCTTTGTCCATATTGATGTAGAAGCGACTGCAGACACCTTCCTGACGGATGATCCCGATGTCAGCCAGTTCCATCAGTTTTCTGTTCCGAAGGGAACGCAGTTTTCCTGCCTGGGATTGTATAATAACAACTATGCTTATGTTACCGCAGAAGTAAAGAACGGGAAGTTTACAGACGGAGGAGCCGTCGTATGGGGCTTTATCCCGATCCGGGACCTGGAACCCATGAAACAGGAAAAAGCACCGGAAGTGATGGAAAAGCTTGCCGGAGCGTGGCAGCTCGATGCCGGCAGCACCCTGGCACCGGACATCCTGGTTCTGGAAGCTGACGGCTCGTTCACCGCACCGGGAACGACAGCCGAGATCGCAGAAGAAGGCGCTTCCTCCGGAACATGGTATGTGACAAAATACAATCCCTTCATGAATCTTTACTGGAACGAAACATCCTATGAACTGACCTTGCTGTTCGATAACGGCTGCGCAATCGTGCGAGGCCTGGAACTGACGGAAGAAGGCTTTAGCCTGATCTTCTGGGAAGGCGGCGGAGGATATGTTCCGTATGACGGATCACAGGATCCGGAAGCGGATCATGGATAAACAGACCAATGCAGGAGAAATGATAGAAAACAAAATCGGAATTTTCTTTATCATCATAGGGAGAAAAACAGTATGATCTGTGTTATTGCAAAGCTGACCCCCGATGCAACTGAACGATTGAACATTCTGCGAAAAGCAGTTGTTTCAAAGAAACAGCCTGTAAAGCCATTTTATGGCCATATAACCATTGCCACATATCTCCCTGATGATGAAGAATTCGTGCAGGTTTGTTCGGAAATAATCCGTCAGACGCCTTCATTCCGCATCCGCTATACGGAGTTGGAAGTGCTTTCTGAAACATCAGTCATTGTTGCTGTGCCGTCAAAACCGGATGTGCTATTGGCCCTGCATAACAAAATAGCTGAAAAGTACGGCAATTCATTGGACCGCTGGACGTGTGGAACTGATTGGTACCCGCATACTACTTTACTATATGATCCGGATGCAGATCTGAATGTTCTATGCCGGAATATGCAAGGATATTTCATACCTTTTGAAACCTGTATCAGTCGGATTGAATTTTCCAGAGTTGCAGAAACAGGATATACGATCCTGAAATCAATTGATCTAAAGCAGTAAAATTTGAAACTCACCGGCAATCAAGCGGAAATCGGGTGATGATGGATTGAGCGAATCAAACCTTTACAAAGAGCTGGGAATACTGATGAAGAAGGATCAGTGGGAAGAGAATATCCCATACATTTCGTCGCTGCTTTCCCTTGATTCTGTAAAATATTCAGGCTAAGGCACTATGGCTGCTTGCTGAGATGGGACTTGCTTATCCGCAGTCAGTTCGGGACGCAGTTCCTGCAATCATCTCCTTCTGCAACAGCTCGGTACCTCTTTTGCGGGAGCGCGCCATGAACGCCATCGGCAGAATCTGGCGCGGTGACTATCGTCTGGTCGAACCGTACTGGGCAGACCTGTTCCGTTTTGCTGATGATGAAGAAGCCCCTGTCAGGCTGAGCTTTATCTGGGCGTCTGAAAACATTGCCACGAATACACCTGGCATCTATGAGAATTATATGCCGGTATTTGAAAAACTGCTTCATGATCCTGATGATAAGGTCAGGATGGAAGCACCGGAGATCTTTCGTGTGCTCGGCAAACGCAAACCGGAATTCATCAGGCCATTTACGGAAGAACTGCGGCAAATATCAGAAACCGACAGTAATCGTGTTGTGAGGATCCATTGCCTAGGTGCGATCAAAGCGACAAACTGCTGACCCGGAAAATCGGAAAATATATTTTGATTTTGTTTATGATCGACAATCAGGATTTGTAAGGATGTAAAGATGTTTGACTACGAAAGATATTTCAATCAATACTGCGATGATAATCAATTGGACTTGTTGTTATCCTTCCATATGCCAGCGGGATATGAAACTGCTAACGGCACTTTTGACGTTGCGTCAAAAACGGTATTCATCAATGCAGCGTATATGAAAGAAGCGCCTGATTATGAAAAAGCCTTCTACCTTTTCCATGAATTGAGACATGCCTCACAGTATCTTTGTCCCAAAGGTTTCAGCAAGGCGGTCAATCGCAGCATTCAATATGTTATTATGTTCGATGGCACTTGTTATAAGATCGTTAATGGAAAGTACTACGAGTGTAAATTGGAAGGCGGCGAAGATTATTTTACAAACATCTATCTTGGGCAGCCGTATGAAGTTGACGCCAATCAATACGCTTATGAACGGGTAAGAAGGATCTGTGGTGATTCGGATGACGTACGCAAACTGTATGAATTCTGGATGCCAAGTCAGCCTGTGCCAGATGACGTTTATGATTCGGTATATGCTTTGATCGACGAAAAAATACAAATGAAAGATTAAGAGACAAATCCAGTTTGTGGAGGTAACTATGGACTACAGAAAAATCAATCCTTCCGAAGTGAATGCTCTCTGGGATCTTCAAAAACAATATAAGGCAGAAATCGGAGAAGATGAACCTAGTGACGACGGGAAAGAACGTTTAGCTGATGCAATCGACAAAGGTAAGATTTCTTTCTATGGAGTTTGGAAGGACAACACTCTGATTGGCTGCTGCTCTATTACAGTCGGTTTTTCGACTTTTGATTATCATTCGAGTGGTGTATTTGAAGATTTCTATATTTGTCCTGAGCATCGCCATCAAGGCATAGCGCGTCAATTGGTCGAGTTTGCCTATCATGAAAGCGGTGTAAGTTCTTTAACTGTCGGTTGCGCAGATTGTGATGTTAAGATGTATCAGTCGCTGGGGTTTGCTATTTCCCTTGGAAATCTATTGGCGTTTGAATGACAAATTCCAGTTTTCCAAGATAGCCGGAGGTTACCATGAAGCAGATATCGATCAAGGAAGATGAGAAGTATCAGCAGTACCTGACCTACTAGCTGCACGGCGGAATTCTGACGCCGGACGGGCTCCGGATC
>JAFOIR010000193.1 GCA_017420625.1 Bacillota bacterium | reverse complement strand
GATCCCGCATACGCCGGTACCGTACAGCACAAAGCGGCTGCCCGGACCATATTCGCGTCCGGTGCGTTTTATATTGTCTGCAACTTCGTTAACCGCTTCTTCCCAGCTGATGCGTTCAAATTTTCCGCTTCCGCGTTCGCCGAGCCGGCGCATCGGATAGCGCAGACGGTCGGGGTTCAGATAAGTCTTCCGATATCCGCGGCCGCGGACACAGGCTCTGATCTGCGGTGCGTGCGAAAGATTGCAGTCAGATTCGATCTGAACCACGCAGTTTTCTTGCACGTGCGGCCGGATCACACAGATTCCGCCGCAGTTGTTGAGGCCGCCGCTGGCGATGATATGTTCTTCTTCATCGGGAATGGGTTGCTTCAGCATAGATCCTGCGCCGCCCAGATCCTCCTCTCTGATCTCATGGAGGCTGAGCTGATTAAGTACATCCTGGAAGAACGTCGGAATCCCGGAATAAACATCCGAATAATCTGCGAGGCTTTGGCTGACAGCCTTCAATCCTTCCAGAAGATAATCGTCCAGGAAGTCGGACGCGGCCTGTACACGTGCCGCCGGATCTCCATCTTCTGCACCGAGCAAATACTCGAGGAAACGAAGTTGTTCTCCTAGATAGTCGGGGGGATTGCCCTCGATCCACTGCGGTTCATAGCCCCATCGATGGTAAAACTGGATTATCTCCAGTGTCGTCCGGTTCAACAGTGCTTTTTCTCCCAGGTAGACGGAAGCCCAGAGAGGTGGAGTAAAGTTCGCGTCAGTCCCACGGAAGCAGAAGTCGTACATGAGTTCCCATTCTCTTTGCGTATGTGCTTCGAAGTCCGGAAAAGAAGCGCAGACAGTCATTCCCTTTTCCCGACTCTCCAGGAAATCGGCACAGTGGCCGATGAGTGCTTGCCACTTGTTTCTTTCTGTCATTTCAGCCTTCTCCTTCCAGCTCGTTAAGGATCTCTGCCATACCGCTGATATCGCCGATCAGCACGGCACCGCAGAGTTTTCCGTCCTGATAGAACCGTTTTTCATAAGTCTCAGCGCCCTGCGCATTCTGATTCACACGGAAGGCTCCGGGGTCTTTTTCGTTTTTCCATTTTTTTACAGCAGTTGTGACATTCTCTGTTTTCGCGGTAGTTCCCACAGCAAAAAGTCCCATGCCCATCGCCGACATGATTAGCGGGAAAGCTCCTGCCGTAAAGGTCTTCACCATCTCCGGATGCACTGCGTTGTAACCAGCGGTCTCGCCGGAGATCCGGGCATAGTTCCACAGTCCTGGATTGGGACCTTCACACTGGATACAATCTCCGGCTGCCAGGATGTCAGGATCACTGGTCATGAGCTGTGCATTGGTCAAAACACCCCTTTCGCACGCAAGTCCTGCCGCTCGTGCCGGTCCTATTGCCGCGCGGACTCCGGTGGAAAGAATGACGATGTCTGCTGGGAACTGTCGACCATCCACGACAGAAACACCATTTGCCTGATCTTCACCGGTGATCTCACTGATCTGTATACCGGTATAGCAGGAACAACCAGCAGCCATGATTCTTTCCTGCAGCAGGGACGCTGACTCTTCATCCAGCTGCCGCGCCATTAAGCGAGGCATGACTTCCAGGATCGTGCAGTGGATACCCAGCTGCAGCAGTTCCCAGGCCATTTCGATACCTATTACACCGCCGCCGATCAGTACCGCTTCTTTGGCTGTCATGGTGTATTTTCTCAGTTTGTGGAAATCTCCGGTGCTGCGCAGCGTGAGGACGCCTTTCTTTTCTCTTCCGGGAATGGGCGGTACGAAACAATCCGCGCCTAGAGCATAGATACATTTATCGTAAGGAAGTTTTCTGCCATCAGAAAGAGTGACCAGATGAGCTTTCGGATCGATGGAAGCTGCAGCACATCCCTTCAGCAGGGTGATTCGGTTTTCCTCATACCAGCTTTCTTTGGCGGCAAGAATCTTTTGACGCTGGAGATGACGGAAATCGGTCTTGCTGAGCAGTGGACGAAGGTATGGACTGTCCTTTTCCATCCCAATCAACGTGACGGCAGCTTCGGGATCCTGGCAGCGGATCTCCCGGGCAGCTGACAAACCGGCAATGCCGGTCCCTAAAATAAGATACTGTTTATCCACGGGATGCCTCCTTTGCCAGAATCAGAAGGTTCGGGTGAGTCTTTTCAGGGGATGGCAGGATAGAAAGCGTGTTGGTATAGCGCTTCTTGTCCTCATCTGTTATAGTTTCAAGATCCACCAGCTGCAGGCAATGCGTCAGGCAGGCCTCCACGCAGAGCGGCTCCATGCCCCCTTTTCTTCGCTCCAGGCAGGCATCACATTTCATAGACCGGCCTGTCTGATGGCTCACCTTCGGGGCGCCGTAGGGGCATACCCAGGTGCATGTGCCGCAGCCGATGCACTTTTCCGGATCGACAGCAACAGTATTATCCTCCTGCCGGTGCATGGCACCGGTAGGACAATGCTTGACACAGGGTGCCTCCTGACAATGATTGCAGCTGCCGGAATAATGCATGATCGTCAGGTGACCCTGATCATCGGTATATTCCATTGTCTGCACTCGGCGGAAAAACTGTCCGAGTTCCAGATCATGACCATCCTTGCAGGCCATCTGACAGGCGTTGCAGCCGATGCAGCGGGTCTGATCGTACACAAAACCATAGGTTGCCACAAATAGTCCTCCCTGGTAAAATACAGGTTTTATTTCACAGAAGTTTGTTTCCCATTAGTATACCATAAACAGAGACGGTAACTCTATCCTTTCCCGATGTTTTTTGGAAATAATAACAAAGCTTGTGCAAAAAGATACAAGAAGTCCCTGTTCTCACCCGAGTTTGCCACTTATAAATAGAAGCGCCCCAGGTTCTATAAGGACTTGAGGCGTTTTTTAGCATAATATAATGTACCTACATCAGAAGACTTTGATTTTCGTTCCCAGAGAACGAAGCTGACCGGCTGTAAATAAGTCATTCGGAACGGACAGGCCAAAAGCTCTAAATATCGTCTGCAGATCTTCTGAATCTGTATTCACCATCCGATAATACTCTTCATTCAGTTGCTCAACCTGCCAGTTGAGCAATACGACGACGATCGTATCAACGACTGCAAATAACAGCATAATAAAACCCTTCTTTCTGTTATAGACTAATCGGTAATATAGCTTATATTCAAAGAAAATCCAAGGAAAAAACAACAAAATTGTTTTTTCTCTGCCATTCCGGATGAGACTATCTCTGAGTGAAGCAGATATGTTATAATCAGATGAGAAAGATTTTTACAAGAGGCATAAAGAGAGTATATGGAAATAAAAAAGACTTCCCATGGAGGAAAAGCTTCAGGCAGAGGGTATGAGATACTGCTCTTTTTTGTTACCTTTTTATGGGGCACTACGTTTGTAGCCCAGAGCGTGGCAATGGACGATATGCCGCCCTTCGCTTACGTGTTTGCGCGGTTTCTGGTGTCAGCGGTAATTCTGCTCTTTGTGACGCTTGGCCGCAGCCTGCTGTTAAAGCGCCGAAAAAAAGCAGAGACTGAAACGGCCTCCGTATCTTTCAGACAGACGATTCTTGGAGGGCTCATCACCGGTCTGGCACTGTTCGCTGCCAGTATTTCCCAACAGATGGGACTGGTCAGCACGACTGTCGGGGAAGCCAGTTTCATCAATACCTTTTACATCATTCTGGTACCGGTAGCCGGAACATTTCTGGGCATTAAAGCGACAGGGAGGCTCTGGGTTGGTGTAGTCATCTCTTTGGTTGGATTATATTTGATTTCCGTGGATCAGGGACTTCATATGAGCACGGGCAATGCATACGTGCTTCTCGGCGCGGTGCTTTTTACCGTTCAGATTCTGGCTATCGACCATTTCTCCGTGAATGCAGATCTCATGTGGTATGCGGTCATTGAGTTTTTTGTGATAGCAGGTCTTTCGCTGATCCTGAGCCTTATTTTTGAAAAGACGTCATGGCAGCAGTATCAGGCAGCCTGGATTCCGATCCTGTATGCAGGCATCGTCTCCGGAGCTTTCTGCTATACCATGCAGAATGTATGTCAGAAACATCTGGATCCTACCTTGGCTTCCCTGATTATGGGCACCGAAGCCGTCTTTGCAACGCTCAGCGGCTACCTGATCCTTCATGAGACGCTGAGTGCAAGAAAACTGATTGGCTGTGCTTTAGTGCTCGTTTCGGTAGCTATTGTTCTGACTTCAGGGAAGAAAAAACCGGCTCCGAAGGAAGAATAGGACAGGTATAGACGGGATCCTTCCGTTTCTTCTTTACAAAGAAAATCATCACAATCAAAAAGACGGTCCAGAACAGAGTGTCCAGTACGGCTATGAATGCGAAAACATCCGGCAGGCCTTCATTCAGCGAAAAGTCATAAAGTCCGTGAAGAAAAGTGGGGATCAGAACCGCCAGCACTTTAAGCAGCGTGCTGTCTTTGGCCATTCCTTTGCTGTAAAGAAGGCCTATGAACAGACCGTAGGCGGCATGACCCATGAGAAGGCCGCGCACCAGGATCTGCCCGATATTCGTTTCGAAGACATACACCACATCCTCGATCAGACCAAAGCCGATGGCACAGATCGTGGTAAAGGCGATCACATCCAGCCGGCTTGTCTTTTCCGGCTGTTTCGTGAAGGATTTTTTGGCCATCAGGAATTTCAGCATTTCTTCAACCGTGGCCGCAAGGATGAAGGCCGAGAAAAGCTGATCAAGGAGAGGATAGGCTTTTCCGATTCCTGTCAGACGCCATAACAACTGAAGAACGAGATTGATCGGCACCAGGATTGCCGCACAGAGAACACCACGCAGCAAGGATTTGCTGCATTCTTTTTTGTATTCGGGATCCTCTTTCCGGTTGCTGCGCAGAAAGAAAAACAGCAGCACTGATGGAATAAAGGACGCCAGTAAGACAAGGATAATCAAAGGAATAACCTCCCGTAAGACAATAAGATTCCCGGAATAGTAAACCACAAAGAAACTGGATTTTCACTGAGATGGAAGCATTTGTATTCAGCCTGTTATCATCGGTTGACATATTGTTTTGGCGTACATCCATGATAAGTCGAAAAAGCACGGTAAAAACTGCTCAGGTTTTGATATCCGACCAGTTCTGCGGTATTCTCCGGGGTGATGCCGCGCTTCAGAAGGGAAGCAGCCCTCTCCATCCGCAGACGGATGATCAGACGGGCATAGTTGCCGCCGGTCGCCTGCTCGATAATACGGGTGATCTGGCGGCGGCTGTAACCGAACTTCGCGGCAATATCCTCCACCTTTTTATCATGATAGTGCTGCTCGATGTAGGTGAGGATCGCGGAGTATTCATGCCGCCAGTAGAAGTTCGCAGTGCGCGGAAGACGGACAGTACCTTCATAACGGCGAAGCAGCAGCACAAAGAATTCGCTCATCAAAGCATTAAGCATCTGGGAAGTGTAGCTTATCGGCGTATGGTATTCTGTGGTGATCCGGCTCAGCAGAGCTTCGATGTCAGGGTCCACCTGTGTCTCAAAATGCAGATAAGCTGCATTTTTTTGATGCTTCAGTGCTTCGCGGAAAAAGTGTTCCATCAGTCCGCCCTGCCTAAGCTGATTCCAGAATACCCGGTCGAAGGTGGAGGAACGGATATGGTATACGAATAAAACTGCATCATCTGCATAGCATGGCGTCGCGTGCACGATTCCGGGAGCCAGAATCAGAATGCTGCCGGCATGAAGATCAACGACCTCTTTTTCAAAATATATAGGACAAGTACCCATATAAGCATAATACAATTCGAAATACTCGTTGCTGTGCCAGTGAGCCGGAATGTAGCGAAGCATGCGCCAACAGCTGATATCAAAGTCCTCGAGCATCTGGGACTGCTCTTTCTGTGAAAGGAAGCTGTCAGCAAGCGCCATTGCCGATTCTTCGCTTTCCGGTCCTCTGGCAACGTTTTCCACAGCCGGCTTCAGGGTTGGATTTTGGAGCAGGGCGAGGGTTTTGTCATCTTCACCCTCGAAAGTGGTCTTGCCGCCATCTTCCCGTATCATTGAGGTAATGTACGATGCAAACTCGATCGGCGTAAAGATCTGTTTGGCCCCAACATGGTGATCAAAGAAACGGGTTTTTATGGCGTTTTCGATTCCTGTCATGGGAAAATCTCGATTTTCTGACATAGCGTTCCCCTTATATTATGTCG
>JAFOIR010000002.1 GCA_017420625.1 Bacillota bacterium | reverse complement strand
TGCAGGAAGAGGGGCAGTCATCTGTCTGAGCGAGAACATCGTTCCGATCACGGAAGATGTGGATGCATTACCGATTGAATATATTTAAAAATAAAAAAAGTCCTTTCGGACTTATTGAAATCAATGGTGATTCCCTAGGGATTCGAACCCTAGACCCTCTGATTAAGAGTCAGTAGTAGTTTTGTAAAATAATGCATTATTTATCGGCACTTTTATAAACAAGTGCCTTTTCTATACGACCATTTTACGACTTCTTATAAAACAATGAAAAACATCTATCTAATAACAAAAAACCATGTGGAATGCCTCGGCAAAACTATAGATATATAAGAAATAGAAAACACCTCATGTAGTCCTAGAATTATATTTTGAAGCAAAACTGCCTCATATAAACGTATATAGACCTTATTGAGGTGATTTTAGACAGTATCAATAGGGTGCACTTTACTGAAGTATATAAATTATAATGTTATGTAAGGACAGAAAGATATGAAATAACTATTTTGTAACGCTATGTTCATGAAATAGGTTGATGTAACTGATTTTCATAAACAGATTGTTCCTTGTTCTTTGAAATATCACTTATATCAGTAATATTCGGATACCTAAGAAAGACTTCTTGGATCGGCATATCCGTATTCCTTGTAGACTTCATAGACATCAACAGGCATCGGGATATGGCAGATATCATCGCTTGTCCAGAAGATCGGATGGTCGATGATGTCCATATAGAGCCTGGTGTTCATCTTCTTGAGTTCGAGTTTATATTTAAGCTCTTTTGTAACGACCAGGAAGTCCATATAGGACTGCAGATGTCTTGTTCCCACACCGTGTTTCCTTCTGATCAGTTCGGAAAATTCCTGATGAAACTGATTGATGGAAGATAAAGTATTTCCTTTATCTGATTTGAATGAACCGGACGGGATATAGTCGTAGCCGAAACGATTTTTCCTGACGAAGCATGCGATGCTTTGCTTCTCATCACAGATTAATGTGCTCTTTTTGCAGAAGCGATCTGCGAAGGACTGGTATTTCTTAAGATCTTCTTCTCTTGTCCCTGCGATCTTGAACAGAATATGATCATTTTCATCGATCGCGGTCAGCAGACAGATCTTGTGATGAGAGATGCCTCTTAACTGTTTGTGGTTCTTGTCAGGCTTATGTTTTCCTCTTTTCTTGGAATGCCTTGGCATATCTCTCTTCCAGCCTTTGAGGTTGATGGAAGTATAGGCACAATCAATTTCACATAAGCCTTCCAGCTTCCTTGAATCCTGATACTCGCTTAGCGCGTGATAAAGCCTGTGACGCATATTGAAGCAGCCGGTCTTCGAAACGCCGCATATTGCTTCCTCTTGCCTTAAGGAAAGACCTACGACCTCGCATCCGATGAATGTGATCCAGGTATTGTAGCTTACTCTGGAATGGGAAAAGAAAGTGTTTGTTGAATCCTTGAAACTGGAATGACACTGCTTGCACATATATCTCTGTCTTCCTGATTTTGGATCGTGGCCATTCCTTACAAAATGCCTGGATCCGCAACAGGGACATTTCTCTGCCTTCAGATTGTCGAAGTTGGATGTATCATCTTTGATCCTGTCTTTAAACAATACGCCGATATACTGATGCACCATCTGTATTTCTACAGGGGATAAGGATTCCAGAAAGTCTTTGTTTATCATAGAAAGCACCTCTCTGGCATCATGATATTTCAATTCAAAGAACCACATTGTCCATCAATTTGGACAGTATCAACTTATTTCATGAACATAGCGTTATAATATAGGTAATGGTGAATATATGAGAAGAATAAATATCAATACGCATTGGTGCAAAGGCTGCAGCATCTGTGTGACGCTGTGTCCTAAAGGAGTGCTGAAGCTGGAGCAGGAGACGGTACAGGTCAAGGATCAGGAAGCCTGTATCGGTTGCAGGCAATGTGAATATCATTGCCCGGATTTTGCGATCACGATAGGAGAAGATGACAATGGGTAACTATCAGATCATGACAGGCAATGAGGCGTGCGCAAAAGCAGCAATCGCTTGCGGGATGCGTTTTTTTGCGGGCTATCCGATCACTCCGGCAACCGAGATCTCGGAGATCTGCAGCGAACTGCTGCCTCAGGTCGATGGCGTGTTTATGCAGATGGAAGATGAACTCTCTTCGATCGGTGCGGTGATCGGTGCCAGCTGTGCGGGCAAGAAGGCGATGACGGCTACCAGCGGTCCGGGTTTTTCTCTGATGCAAGAGAATCTCGGCTGGGCTTATATGAACGAGATCCCGTGCGTCGTTGTCGATGTCATGAGAAAGGGTCCTTCCGGCGGTTCGGCAACCCTGCCGGCCCAGGCCGACATCATGCAGACGAAATGGGGAACGCATGGAGATCATCCGAATCTGGTCATCATGCCTAATTCCATCGAAGAGATCTATAAGGAAACGATCCGGGCTTTCAATCTGAGCGAAAAATACCGTCAGCCGGTGATCTTGCTTTATGATGCGATCCTGGCCCATATGTCAGAGAAGATCTATGTACCATCCCCGGAAGAGATCGAAGTCATCGATAGACCTGTACCGGATGTCGCCAAAGAAGACTATCTGCCGTTCCATTATGCCGATAGTACGGTCAAAGCTCTGGCACCTTTCGGCCAAGGCTACCATCTGCATCTTTCCGGCCTGACTCACGATGAGACCGGTTTTCCGATCAGCAATCAGGATCTGACCGGACTGCAGATCACGATAGGTCATCTGATGGCAAAGATCGATGATGAGTATGATGAACATATCAAGAAATATGAAAACTATATGCTGGAAGATGCGGATATCATCGTAGTATCGGTCGGCATCACTTCCCGCAGTGCCAAGACAGCGGTACGCAAGGCCAGGGAAATGGGCATCAAGGCAGGTCTGTTTCGTCCGATCACGATGTGGCCTTTCCCGCATCATGATTTTTCAAAACTGAATCTTGTCTGTAAAGCTATTGTGACAGCAGAAATGAATATCGGCCAGCTCAATCAGGTCGTAACAGAGGATATCGATCGCAGCCAGAAGCTGGTCATGAAGAACCTGTATGACGGCAACCCGATTCGGGATGTCGATATCCTGAATTCGATTATCGAGGCAAATAAGTATGAGCAATGACATCTATATGAAATATCTGGCATTGGATAAGATGCCGACGATGTGGTGCCCAGGCTGCGGCAATGGCATCATCTTGCAGAGCATCTTAAGGGCTGTGGATGAACTAGGAGTGGATCGGGACAAGGTCGTCTTTGTCTCGGGCATCGGCTGTTCCTCAAGAGCAGTCAATTATCTGGATTTCGACTGCATGCATACCAATCATGGCAGGGCCATCGCTTTTGCGACCGGTCTGAAGATGGCAAACCCCGACTTGCATGTGATCGTCCTGACTGGCGATGGCGACTGTGCCAGCATCGGCGGGAATCATCTGATCCATGCGTGCCGAAGGAACATCGATCTGACCATCATCTGCATGAACAATTCTAACTATGGCATGACCGGGGGACAGTATTCGCCGACCACGCCGATCGGTTCCCAGACCAAGACATCTGTCTATGGCAGCTATGAGCCGCCGTTTGATCTGTGCAAGCTGACAGAAAGTGCCGGTGCGACCTATGTGGCCAGGGCAGCTACTTATTATCCGTTGCAGATGAAGGAACTGATCAGAAAAGCGCTTCAGCATCACGGTCTGTCCTTCGTGGATTGCGCCAGCGATTGTCCGAGTCTGTTTGGCCGTTTGAATCGCTTAGGCGATGCGGGACAGATGATGCTTCGCTGGAAGGAACGTCTGGTCAGCGTACAGAAGGCAAAGGATCTTTCAACGGAGGAACTGGAGAATAAAGTCGTCTGGGGCGAATTCGTCAATAAAGATGATCGCAAGGAGTATTGCGATATCTATGCGGAAAATATCGCCAAGGCAAAGGAGGCAGCCAATGGATAATTTTCAGTTGCGTTTTGCCGGAACCGGCGGTCAAGGAATGATGCTGATCGGGGATCTGATGGCTTATTATTATGGAATCATTGCCGATAAGCAGATCGTTCTTTTGAAATCCTATGGTCCGGAAGCCAGAGGCGGAGCCTGCCGCAGCGAACTGATCGTCGATGAAGAAGAATGCTATCCGGCAGTGACTTGCCCCGATCTTCTGCTGGCGATGTCGGAACAGTCTTACCATCTCTATACGGAAGATATCGACCAGGATACGATCATACTGGTCGACAGCGACCTGGTCAAAGATGCCGATCTGAATCATCCCCATACCTACCAGGTTCCGTTGACAGCGATCGCCAAAGAAACGACCGGGAAGACGATCTGTGCCAATATCGTGGCATTGGGAGTCATGACGAAACTGTTGAAAATCGCTCCGGAAGAGATGCTGGAGGTACTGAAAACAAAACTTCCTGCCAGGATCCTGGAGATCAATCTGCAGGCCTTTCAGGCAGGCTATGAGGTAGCGTTATGAATATCCATGAATATCAGGCAAAACAGCTATTCAGAGACTATGGCATTCCTGTGCCGGATGGCTTTCCGGCCTTTGATCTGGAGGATGTCAGACGGATCATGGATCATGAATTTCCGGAAGGGAAGGTCGTTGTCAAGGCGCAGGTACATAGCGGCGGAAGAGGCAAAGCCGGGGGGATCCTTCTCGCTGAAGACAGTCAGGAAGCATTAAAGGCTGCCCAAGAGCTCTTTGGCAAGACATTATATACGAAACAAAGCGGTCCGGAAGGCAAAACGGTCCGCAAGCTGTATATCGAGAAACAGACCCCGCATGACAGGGAATACTATCTGTCTCTTTTGATCGACAACAAACTGGGGAAATGCGTTTTCATCGCTTCCAAAGAGGGAGGCATGGAAATCGAAGAAGTCGCGGAAAAGGATCCGGAAGCGATTTTGCGTATGCCTGTCGATTCAAATAAAGGCGTTGACACAAAGGCTGCCATGGAACTGGCAAAAAAGCTGGGATTTACCGGCAAGACCGCTGAGGATTTTACGGGCTTGCTGAAGAAGATCTATGCGCTGTTTGTCCAACGGGATTGCAGTCTGATCGAGGTCAATCCTCTCTCAGTCTGTGATGGAAAACCGATCTGTCTGGATGCGAAAGTATCGTTTGATTCCGGAGCGTTGTTCCGTCAGCCGGAAAATGTGGAAATGAGGGATATCCTGGAGGAGAATCCTTTGGAAGCGGAAGCATCCGATGAAGGGATGTCCTATGTCTCTTTAGGAGGCGAGATCGGCTGCATCTGCAATGGCGCGGGTCTGGGCATGTCGACGATGGATACGATCAACTATACCGGATGTAAGCCGGCGAATTTCCTTGATCTGGGCGGTTCGGTCGATGATGTCAGGGCCAACAAGGCGTTCAAGCTTCTCATCCGGGAAAAAGGGATCAAAGGTGTCATCATCAATATTTTCGGAGGCATTGCCAGAACCAACCTGATTGCCAAGGGAATCACCGAAGCGATCATGGAAACGAACTATCAGGGTCCGGTCGTCTGTCGGGTCGAAGGCAATGGCGATGCGGAAGCGCATGAGTATATCGCCAGCTGCAAAGGAAACATCTATCCGGCTTCCTCCTGTATCGAAGCATGTGAAAAGATGCGTGAACTGCTGAAGGAGGAACGCTGATGTCCATATATGTGAATCAGGATACGCGTGTCATCGTACAAGGCATTACCGGAACGCAGGGGAAACTGCACACGGAACTGATGCTGAAGTACGGTACGAAAATCGTAGCCGGGACCAATCCCAAGAAAGCGGGAACGACTGTCTTCGATGTTCCGGTCTTTGCGGATGCAAAGACGGCCAAAGAAGAAACAGGTGCGAATGCTACGATCATTTACGTTCCGCCTGTGGCGGCAGCATATTCGATCATCGAAGCGATCGATGCCGGATTGGACCTGGTTGTCTGCATCACTGAAAACATTCCTGCATTAGACATGGTCAGAGTCCATGACCGTCTGCAGGATTCCCATACCCGTCTGATCGGTCCGAACTGTCCCGGCCTTATTTCTGTCGATGAATGCAAGCTGGGGATCATGCCTCAGGATATCCACCTCAAAGGTCATATCGGCATCGTTTCCCGTTCCGGGTCTTTGACCTATGAAACGATCAAGCAGTTATCGAAAAAAGGGATCGGGCAAAGTACGACTGTCGGTATCGGCGGGGATCCGATCAAAGGAACGAACTTTCTGGATGCTTTGAAAGCATTTAATGAGGATGAAGAAACCTATGCGATCGTGCTGATCGGCGAGATCGGTTCGCAGGATGAACAGCTTGCCTGTGCCTGGGCAAAGGAACATATGGAGAAACCGCTGGTCGCCTTCATTGGCGGAGTCAGCGCTCCGCCGGGTAAACGCATGGGACATGCCGGAGCGGTCGTCAATGGCAAAGGCGGTTCTGCCAGAGACAAGATCGCAGCTTTGAAAGAACTGGGTGTCAGTGTCGCTCCGATTTCCGATCAGATCGGCGATACCCTGATCGAAGTCCTGAAAGAGCATGATCTGC